>JAUWBQ010000181.1 GCA_030601645.1 Candidatus Bathyarchaeota archaeon
GTAGGCAGTAGCCCTTGTATGATCCGAAGGGGAGGAGCCAACCCCCCTGCTTTATGGCCCAGGGGTCGTCGGTTGCCTTGCCATCCTTGTCTCTTGTCCAGTGGGTCGGGATCTTCTCGCCCTTGGAACGGGCCACGGTTATCTTCCCTTCTGCCACCACCGATGTAGCGTAGTCGACGAGGAAGGGCTTGGATTCTCCCGTGGGTACGGCCACGCTGAGGGGGTTGGTCCCAAACACCTTTCCCTTGCCTCCGTGGACCGTCGCGGCGGGGTGGCCCACGTTGACGAACATCATGGCGACGACTCCCCTCTGGGCTGCCCAGTCGGTGTAGTAGCCCACGCGCCCGATGTGGTTGCAGTTGTAGGCTCCCACGGCGCTGACTGAGTGCGCCTTCGCCTTCTCCACCGCCGTCTCTATCGCTCTGAAGGCCGTGATCTGACCTGGGGCCCATCGGCCGTCGATGAGGGCTGTGGTAGGGGTCTCCTTGGCGATCACCGGTTCACCCTCCGGGTCTATGAATCCATCCTTGATCCTTTCGGAGTACCTTACGTAGTAGGAGACGCCGTGGGAGTCGTGGCCTGTCAGGCTCGCCTCGACCAGGGTCTCCGCGATGAATGCGGCTCTTTCTTCGGACACCCCCTGGGCCTTGAAGATCTCGGTTCCAAGCTTCTTCAACCTGCCAGACTGGATGTTTATCATGTCCATAGAAAATGATCTGGTTGTATAAAGGTGTGAGGATGGGGTCAGACCCTGGGCACCAGGTCTGCTATGCCCTCGAGGAAGGCCTCGATGTCCTCTTGTTCGATGCCGTAGTGGGTGACGAGCCTGACGATGGGGGTGGAGCCCCTGCTCTTCCAGCCGAGCTTTGCACATGCCTCCCCCCATTCCCTGCCCGTCCAGCCGAGACCCGCGAGGTCTATGTAGACCATATTTGTCTTAACGGGGTACAGGATCCCGATGCCGATCTTGCTCAGGCCATCCGCCAGGAGCTTGGAGTTGGCATGGTCGTCGGCCAGCCTGTCCACCATCTTCGTTAGGGCGACGATGCTAGGGGCAGCGATGATCCCCGCCTGGCGCATTCCACCGCCCAACATCTTCCTGTATTTCCGGGCCTTCTCGATGAGGCCCTCGGGGCCCGCGACCATGGAGCCGATGGGGGCCGACAGGCCCTTGGATAGGCAGATCTGGACCGTGTCTGCGTACTGGGTTATCTTCTTGACGTCGACGCCGAGGGCTATCGCGGCGTTAAAGACCCTTGCGCCGTCGAGATGTACACCCAGGCCATGTTCCTTGGCTACGTCCCAGTCGGCCTTCATCTGGTCGACGGTGAGGGGGATACCGCCGGAGGTGTTGTGGGTGTTCTCGATGCAGAGGAGGGAGGTGGGGGCGTGGTGGATGTTGTCGCCTCTCACGGAGGCTCTGATGTCCTCGGGCTTGATCCAGCCCATCTCGCCCTCCAGTGTGCGGGCCATGAGGCTTCCCATGACGGCGAGGCCTCCCACCTCGTTCAAGTAGATGTGGCTCCGCCGCTCTAGGATGATCTCGTCTCCCCTGTTGGTGTTGGCGAGGATGGACACGGCGTTCCCCTGGGTGCCGCTGGTGACGAAGAGGCCTGCCTCTTTTCCCAGCATCTCCGCGGCGAGGCGCTCTAGCTCGTTGACGGTGGGGTCGTCCCTGAAGACATCGTCTCCGACTACCGCCTTGTACGCGGCCTCCCGCATCTCTGGTGTGGGTTTGGTGACCGTGTCGCTCCTGAAGTCGAGGTTCTTCTCTACCATGAATTTCAGCCTTCTTTAGAATGGGCACGGATCTTCCTTAATATGTTTAGTCATACCTGGAGGCGTTGATGTATGACTGCTTGATGTGTTCGCTGGCGTTCTCAAGGACTGGCGGGCCATGCCCAGGGAGCATTATGTCCACCTCAAGCTCGGACAGCTTCTTCAGAGATTCGATGATGGATTTTAGGTCGCCTGACTCCCCGTCGAACCTCCCGAAGCTACCGTCAGAGAAAACGGTGTCACCAGAGAAAAGGATCTTCTCCTCCTCATTGTAGAGGCATATGCTGCCCTCGGTGTGCCCCGGAGTCCAGATGACTTTGTATGGCCCGAGTTCCGTTTCGATCAGGTCCCCGTCTTCGACCGTTACGAGGTTCTGCCCGAATCTTGATGCTATGTATGTGGTGTCTAGTTTGTGGACGAAGACTTTGGGGTCGGCTCTCTCGAGGATGATGAAGGCTCCCATCGCGTGGTCGTGGTGGGCGTGGGTCAGCACAACTCCTATTACTTTATCAGGCGTCAAGCCCAGCTCCTCAAGCTGAGGCCAGACGGGGTTAGCGTAGTTGCCTACGCCAGTGTCTATAACGAAGGCTTTGTTGTTTCCGATGACGTAGATGTTGCTGCAGAGCCCCTCACCAATGATTAAATGTAATTTGTTTAATCTTTCTGAGTATTCGTTCAAGTCGAAGATCCTTGGCAACGTAGATCGACAACTCGATTTACGCTATTTAATAAAAACTCTTCTGAGTTGCTTATTGTGTGTACTAAATTGCGCGCGTAGACTCCACGGAGTTAAAAATATTAGGGGGTTGTAATTGAGTCGGTCATCTCCGAGTTTGCAAAGGGATCGTAGGTCCATCCGCTGAGGACAACGTTGTCCACCACGAAGGTGAACGTCGTCCCTGACTGCGGGTTCTTCACCGAGTCCGACTTTAGAGATACCTCTCCGATAGCGTCTGTTAATTCCGTGTCGGTGTCTGCAGTCGCGCCCTCCCAGTGGCCGTACACCGTGGCGCGAGCACAGATCCATTATATTCTTTTTATCAGCTTCAGCTTGAGCAGCAGGTAGTTGCTCTCGTACTCGTAGTTATACGTGTCAATATCGAAGCCCCCCGGGAGACTGTAACTCCTGTGGAAAGAGGGATCAGCGCTGCTCCTGATGTAGACCGCACCCTCCCCGCTCTCGATGTAGATCGTCTTCCTCAGACCCTCCGGAAGGTTTATAGTAATGATGTACTCCGTCGTCTCGGATCCAAGATACTCCCAATTCCGCGGACCAAACCGCCTCCCCCAACCCCCCCTCGACGCGAGGAACCAGGGAAGAAAGGACATCGCTAGGAACAGGCCCAGGAAACCGAGGGTCAGAGCCACTGCGGCCCAGCCTCCGACGTTCGTGAAGACGAAAGGGAATATAACTACCACCCCCTCCCCCTCGCTCGGCACGAAGGCCATCGAGACGACCATCAGCCCCAAGGCGATGATAAGCATGCCGAGCATCCTCAGCCCCGCGGAGGAGATGCCGCTCGAATGGACGCTCACCCTTAGAAGGGGGGCGCATTCGACGCATAGCTCCCCGAACACGTGGAAACAACGCTCACATACCACGCGACCACATTTTACGCATAAGGCGTTCGCTCCCGGGCCGCCGCATATCTCGCAGGCCCCGATCATCCGATCACAACCCTAGAATCTCGGGCTGGGCCATGGCCGCTGCCACGAAGATGAAGATCATCACCAAGATTGCGATGCCTACGATTGCCCACATGCCCCTGCCCCTGAACACCAGGGGAATGGGGCCCAGGAAAATGATGCCCATGGATCTTAACTCTCTCTCGCCATCCTCGTATCTCGGCTTGAAGCTGAGCAGCAGCAAGATGG
>JAUWBQ010000151.1 GCA_030601645.1 Candidatus Bathyarchaeota archaeon
CGTTGGCCTCCATCCTCCTGCGGCGGCGGGCGGGGCTCCGTGAGTACGCCACGGAGTTCGTCACGCGTCCGGAGGTGGTGGATGTCATGGGGAGGGTGAGGACGATCCACGACGCGGAGATCGCCTCCATGGGGGTGGAGAAGATGCGGAGCATCCTGGAGGTGGAGCTCGTGGACGGGCGGGTCGTCAGGAGGACGGCGGAGGAGTACCGGGGGACCCCCGAGAAGCCGTTCATGGGCCCCGAGGTGGACGATAAGTTCATGGAGTGCGCCAGCTTTAAGATGGACGAGGGGAGGGCCCGGGAGGTGCTGGGGGTGATCCGGGGGTTGGAGGAGGTCTCCGATCTCGGCGATCTGACCGGCCTCCTGGCCGGTTGCGGCTGAGTCTCTCGTTTTTTCTCCTTCGTCTTCTTTTTTTCACCGACTAAACCTATATATTCGGCTTCTTGTATGTCCTGTTGGTTGGTGAGCTAAAATGGCCTATCGGAGCATTCAGGGTGCCACCGTTGTAGGCTTGGTCTGCAGCGACGGCGTGGTTCTGGCCGCGGAGAAGCGGGTGAGCTGGGGGCGGATGGTCATGAGCAGGTCCGGGCGTAAGGTGTTCCAGGTGACTCCCTATATGGGGCTGGCCTTCGCGGGGTTGGTCTCTGACATGCAGGCTCTGACACGGGAGGCGACGGCCTATGCGAATCTGTTCAGGCTGGAGAATAACCGGCCTATCGGTGTGAGGTCGATGGCTAAGCTCATCTCTAATATGTTGTTCCAGAGGCGTATGATGCCCCTGCTGATGGAGACGATGGTGGGGGGCGTGGACGGCGAGGGGCCCGCGGTGTACTCGATGGATCCGGTGGGGAGCCTGATCCCGGATAAGTTCATCACGGCGGGCACGGGGGCTCCGATTGCGATGGGGCTGCTGGAGGCGCAGTACTCGGAGGAGATGGACTTGGAGGCTGGGGCGGATCTGGCGTTGAATGCGATCCGGTCCGCTGTGGCCCGGGACGTTGTGAGCGGCGATGGTGTGGACATGCTCCTGATCCGGGTGGACGGGGTGGAGGAGCGGTCCTTCCCGATGGGTGGCTAGCCTCTCGGCTTCTGTTGATGGTTTTCAGGCTTTGTAAGTGGTTACTTATCATAAGCGATTTTTTTGGGGTTTATTGTTCCCTTTTCGTCGTGAGATCGCTATAGGAGCCTGTGATCAGGTCTCCGGGTTTGATCGTTAGCTTCTCCATGAGTTCCTCGAGGTTCTTGCGGTCCTCGGGGAGGTCGGTGATGGGCCTCTCGAACTCGATGTATGTGCCTAGGTCTTCCACCCTGTCTAGGTGGATCTGGGTTCCCTGGTGGTGGTAGATCTCCCTCTGCTTTGTGACGGTGACCTTGATTCCGATGGATCGTTGGAGGATGGCTTTGAGGGATTCGGGGTCTTCTGTCTCGAGGATGATGATGTCGCTCTCCTTGAGGTCGGGGATGTCCTCCCTGTCGTAGTAGACGAGCATGGAGGTGGGCTCTCCGTCTACCTCTCGGAGCTTGAGCCTGCCCGTGTGGACGTTGAAGTACGTGTCCACCTGCCTGTATGTTCCCTGTTTGCGGGCGCCCATGGCGTTGATCTTGTCCCGGGCTGTGGTGAGGGATCTGAGGGTTGCTTTCAGCTCTATGAGTTTGCTCTTCATCTTGGGTTCATCTGCTGTGTGGTGTTTATGTCTTTAGCTTGTGCTGGGGTTGGGATAAGTCTTGTCGGTTTTTTCTCTGAATGGCCTTGGTTTTTGGTATGAATAAGTGCCCCTTTTGGTATGAATGCGGTCGGAGAGGAGCGATTTTCGGGTTCCTTTTGTCGAATTGTGTTGTTTTCATAGGCGGACGTATGACCCCCCCCTCCCCCCCTCATGCACTCGATTGAATGGCTTGAGCTGCTGATGTGTTCCTATAAGCTTAGTTCTTTCAGGAAGCTGTGGAACCCTCTTTTGCTTCTCACTTTCCTGGTTCTCAGGTAGTCTGGTTTCCAACTTGGGCCTTTGCCCGAGGATTTGAGGAAGAATCCGACGGTGTGGGGGTACTTGTTCTTGATGGTCGACCTGTCCAGGACCTCTTTGAGGCTGATTCTTCTTCCTGATTGTGACCTGCCCTTCTTCCTGTCGAGGTAGGCGACCCCGTATTTGGCGTAGGGCCTCTTTTCGTTGCCGTGGCTGGGGAGGTAGATGACCCAGTCGATCTCCTTGAAATGGAACTTGAACGAAGGCATCGCTGCTCGCTTAAGAATCAGGATCGAAAGTATATCAGCCTCGCGATAATTTGAGTGTGTTTTGGGATAAGGATTAAAGGGGGGTTTGGGGTATCTCTGGTTGCTGGGCTGGTAGTTCAGCGGTATGAATGCTCGGCTCGCATCCGAGAGGTCGGGGGTTCAAATCCCCCCCAGTCCACCAAATTTCCTGTGCACACGCAAATGAGTGACGGCACGCTCTTCTCAATCAGTCACGCAGAAAACCATCCAAGTATTTACTTTCTCGTAAGGCCTACGCGGTGATGCGCCTCACCACGCACGCTTAAGCAGAAATAAACATCCATCCCTTGTTATGAGAAATTACAGTAATGTGGTTTTAACAAACCTTTTTTACGACAACGAAATACTAACATCTTCGTTGATTCGTTAGTTTTTTAACTAACTTAATTTTTTAACTAACTAAAAGGAGGTGAAAGTTTTTGGGAAAGAAGACAGCCGCCCTCATGGTTCTCTTGCTGGTTATGGCAGGCGCCTACTACGTGACATCCTCAGCGCTCTCGGTCGCTCCAGGAGCGTCCTTCAGCCTACACGGATTCATCAGCTCCCTCACGGGGGTTAGTATGGCGCTAGCTGATCCAGTAAGCGGAGGAGTCTCAGGCGGAGACAACTGATGAGCATTGAAAGACTTATAACGCACATTTAAATCAAATAAATACTAATGAAGAAGACTAACATTGAAATCGTCGACAAAAAGTTTCGGGACGCGTTCGCTACTCTAGGAAAAATCGATGATGTCGATGTAAAGATCCTTGAAGCATTATCTCTCTTGGGTCCTAGAAATCTAGCTCTTATCGCCAAACATCTTGAAATGCCACCCACAACTGTGCGTTATAGAGTTTGTCAGATGTTGGACGATTCAATTTTATTTCTACACTTAAACCCATACCATACTAACATGGGATTGAGGAAGGCATTAGTTTTCGTCGAAGCAGTACAAGGATACGAGAATCTACTACTCGATTGTTTGAGGGTAAATGATTACTGGTTATACCTATGCCGAATATATGGCCCTTATGAAGGATGGGGGGGCATCTGGACTATCCCGAATGGAAACGTTGACGATTTCAACTTCTTCTTCTATAGTCTGATAGATTTTGGTGTTGCCAAGTCGGTCGAGATCAACTGGACTACATGCCATGAGGGCATTCCCGTGAAGAGTAGATGGTTTAGCATCGAAGAAAATAGCTGGGTCTTCAACTGGGATGAATGGATACGGGAAGTAGAGACCATCGAAGGAGATTTACCCTTTACTTTGGTGGAACCTGACGATTGGCCGATAAAGGTCGATTACGAGGATCTGCTCATCATCAAAGAGCTGGAGAAGGATGGGAGGAAGCCACTAACCGAGATCTCCAAGATATTGAATATACCTATAGAGACAGTGAAATATCATTTCAGGGAGCATATATCGAAACGGGGTCTCATAGAGGGATATCAGATAGAGATATCCCGATTCCCATCCCTGATCTCTGAATTACTATTCTTCAAGTTCGAGTTCGACTCTTATGATAATTTTAAAAAGTTCGCCTTATCACTTCGCGATAAACCTTTTCCCGTCCACCTAGGCAAGGTCATCGGGGAGAATGCCTTAACAAGTCACATCTATCTTCCCAAAAAGGAGTTCAGAAAGTTTATAGACGCCCTATCCACACTCATAAGAAAGGGGCTGCTGAAACAATATCGCTATGTTATCCAAGACCTATTTCTCCAATGGAGGGAGACAATACCCTACCAACACTTCAAGAACGGAATGTGGGAATATGACCGGGATAGGCAAAGAGAAGAACTGGTAAATATAATTGAAAAAGCGGTTTCGTGCATAAGTAATTTTGTACGTGTTTAGCTCGATGAGTGTGCATGTTAAGTTAATACTTCTATGATGCTTACTTTGACGTTTTCACGCAATTAATAACAATAATTACATAGAATTAAGTAAAATTTTGACTCTTTTAATCCGAGCTAAACACATACGTAATTTTTAATTGGTTATATGTTCCATTGTTTGGTGGGGAGGGCTAGGGGCCTAATGGAGCCTTAGGATCCTAGACATCGGGGATATCGTTGCAGGGAGGGGGTCCAGCTTACCCCTTCATGGCCCGGCTAGGCGGACTCCTGCTCCCGGGGAATTTATCAACCTTGCTCCAGGCCGGCAACACTCCTCGTCACTATTGCAAGACTTCATAATGTTAAACTGAAGGCTTCACCAGTCTCCTGTGATGGGGATAAGCGGATGAGATGGGGTGAACGACTGGCTTGGAGTGTTCCTGGTTTTAGCTCAATATTTGGTGCCCCTCATCTGGCTCAGATATAGGGGTGAAAAAGCAGGAGACCGAGAAGGAAGCTACACCGAACCCCCACGATCCCAACACGACTGGATGTCAGACGACCCCATGGAATCCGGCATCCCCGGAGTCGAGTTGTCATTCAC
>JAUWBQ010000234.1 GCA_030601645.1 Candidatus Bathyarchaeota archaeon
GATCAACATGTTCAGGACCACGGGCAAGGCGAACCTCCACATAGCCCTCTGGGGGGAGGACGACAAGGCCCTTAACTCGACTGTGGAGGGAATGAGGGACGCCCCAAACGTGGACGTCGTCTACGCGTACTACCTCGGGACGCCCATCCACGGAGATGTGCCCGTCAAGGTCTACCCGAAAGATGGCGGGACGCCTCCCTGCGAGAAGAAATGCATGGATTGTCAAAGGTACGAGAACATGTGGTGCCCAGGGTGCCCGATCTCGTCTTGCTACAAGAACCCCCTGCTTAAGTGAGGGGTTTGGGTCTCCCGTAAGCCTTGATGAGGTTGCGGGCTCCGTACTGGATTATTATATTTAATGGGGGTATAATTGGACGTGGATTCTGGATGGGAGAGTATATCGAGAAGGCAAGGAGGATTTTAGATCACTTCAGCCTTGAGAAGGGAGACTTCCTTGACGTCAGGTTCTTCATCGGCGAGACGACCAACATCGCGATCAGGAACGGGGTCGCCGATCAGACCTCAAGCCAGGTGAACATTGGGGCAGCCGTGAGGGCCCTGATCGGGGGGGCATGGGGCTTCTCCACCACCACCAGCTTCGAGGAGGGAGACCTCCTGGGCGCCATGAAGACCGCTGTGGGCACCGCCAAGGCCATGGTGAAGAGCATCGGGGAGCCGGGAGTAGTAACGGAGGAGTACGTCTACGAGGGGAATGTGCCCCTGAAGGTTGCCTCGGACCCGAGGGAGATCGCCATGGAGGAGAAGATCAGGGTGGCCGTGGAGCTCGATGAGCACATCCGCGGGGTGAGCGACAGGATCAAGGTCTCGACGGCAAGCCTCTCTGACACCGTGAAGAGGGAGGTCATCGTCAACTCCCTGGGCACAGAGGTGGACGTCTCCAACTGCTACATCTCGATCAGGGGCAACGCGACGGCGCGCGAGGGGTCCCTGATCCAGAACGCGGGTGAGAGCGTGGGCTCCACCTGGGGCTGGGAGACCGTGGAGGAGGTGAACCTGACCGAGATGGGGGCGCTGGTCGGGAAGCGGGCTGTGGCCCTCCTTGGGGCCGAGAAGCCCCCCAGCGGGCAACTGGACATCGTCATGGACCCCTCCCTCGTCGGCCTGTTCATCCACGAGGCCTTCGGCCACGCCATGGAGGCCGACGCAATACAGGGGAACATGTCTGTGCTGAAGGACAAGATCGGGAAAGAGATCGGTGTCCCGGAGATCACGGTCATCGACGACCCCACCGTCGAGGGGCTGAGGGGCTACTATCCCTACGACTCCGAGGGCACAAGGACCCGGCGGAGGGTTATGGTGGAGAACGGCGTCCAGATGGAGTTCTACCACTCCCTGGAGACCGCGGCCAGGATGGGCGTGGAGCCCAACGGCGCGGCGAGGGCCATGGACTATAACTGGAAGCCCATCGTCCGCATGGGGAACACCTTCATCGACAGCGGGGACATGAGCCTCGAGGAGCTCTGCCAGGAGGTGGGAGACGGGGTCTACCTGAAGAAATCCGGTGGCGGATACGTGAATCCCTCCATCGGCCAGTTCTTCTTCGCCACCCAGGAGGGGCAGGTCATCAAGGGCGGGGAGCTCGGCCCCCTGATCCAGAACGTGGCGATGTCAGGGATGACCCTGGAGGTGCTGAGCAACGTGATGGGCGTCGGGAAGGAGAGCAAGATGCGTAGCGGCAGCTGCGGCAAGGGGAGCCAGACCGCGCCGGTCGGCATGGGCGGACCCAACATGGCAGTGAAGGGCGTCGTGGTAGGAGGCAGATGAGATGTCCGACATACTCTCAGCCGCGAAGAAGGGGGTCTCCCACGGGGTGGCCCTGGGGGCAGACCAGGTTGAGGTCTACGTTGTGAAGCAGCTGCAGACCCGGATCAGCGTCAGGAAGGCTCACGTCATCGGCGGAGACGTGGTGGAGAGAGGAGGTGCCGGTGTACGGGTGTATATGGGCGGTGCCCTCGGGATCGCCGCGACGTCAAGGCTTGATGAGATCAAGGGGGCCGTTGAGAGGGCATACCAACTTGCGAAGGGGACTCTCGGCGATCCAGAGTTCAAGTCTCTCCCGGAGCCCTCGGAGTACGGCACCGTGGAGGGGCTGTACGATGAGGAGCTGGCCAACGTCTCTTTCGAGGAGCTCACGGAGGGCTTCATGGAGGGGGTCACTGCGGCATCCGGGGACGGTGAGCTCACGGTCTCGGGGGGCCTCACCAGGAGCATAGGGGAGGTCGCCGTGGTCAACTCCCTGGGCGTCGAGTGCCAGATCAGGGGCACATTCATCGCGGGTTCAATAGGCACCAAGGCGGAGAAGGGCGAGGACGTGGCCATGGGGAGGGGCTCCATCATCGGCAGGAGCCTAGGAGAGTTCAACCCAGTGAAGGCGGGAGAGGAGGCCGCGGAGAAGGCTCGGGCCCGTCTGGGGGCCAGGAAGGTGTCGACGGGGACCATGGACCTGATCCTGGACTTCAGGAGCGCCAGGGGCTCCATCGCGGGCGTCCTGGG
>JAUWBQ010000025.1 GCA_030601645.1 Candidatus Bathyarchaeota archaeon
TAGGCATCCAGACCCACGTCGGCCAGAGGCTCATCGAGTTCCAGGAGATCGTCAGGAGGCACCTCAAGACCCCAGTCCAGTTCCTCCACAGCACAGGCCTCCTCGGCCCCGACTTCATCGCGGGCCACTGCATATTCGCCAGCGGCCACAGCAAGACCGGATGGCCCGGCCATGAGGACCAGAGACTCCTAGCCAAGACCCGGTCATCCATCGCCTACTGCCCCGTGGTTTTCACGAGGAACGCCGTGGTCATGGAGTCCTTCGGCAGGAACATCAGGCTCGGAGTCAACATGACCGTCGGCACAGACAACTACCCCCAGGACATCGTGAACGAGATGCGCTGGGCGTCGATGCTCTCCAAGGTCGTGGACTTCGACCGCACCTCCGCCTCCTCCGCCGAGGTCTTCGACGCCGTCACCCTCAACGCCTCGAAGGCCCTGGGACGAAACGACCTCGGGCGACTACAACCCGGAGCCAAACCGGACATAGTCGTCATGGACCTCCAGACCACCCGGATCGCACCTGTCTACGACCCCATCAAGAGCCTAGTCAACGCCGCCACAAGCGACAACGTCGAAAAAGTCTACTGCGACGGCAAGCTTCTGGTCGACGAGGGAAGAGTCCTAGGCGTAGATGAGAAGAAACTGCTTGAAGAGGTCCAGAAGATCGCCAACGCCGAGTGGAAAAAGGTCTCCCAGTGGGACTATGCAGGCAGGGAGCTAAGCGAGTACGCCCCCCTGAGCTATCGAGAAGAGTAGAAAGAAGCAAATCGCCTCATCCCTGATTCTTTTCTCATCAACAATATTATATGAGCTCGTCCGGCATCGTCTGGGAAATCGGTATAAACCGGATCCAACTCTACTAGTGTGAGATGAAGACAGGTTTCAATCTAAACGAAGCCCGAGAGCTCATCGACGAGAGGGGACTAGACTGCGCCGTCGCCACCTCCCACGACAACATCTACTACTCCACGGACAGCGAGATCATGACCATATCCCAGCTCAAGAGACTGGCCGCCGCATTCTTCCCCCTGGACGGAGAGCCCACCTTCGGCGTCCACGCGAACGAGGAGGTCACCGCCCGGCAGTCTACATGGATCAAGGACCTCAGAGTCTACCAGGGGGGCGAGTGGGAGCCCCTCAAGCCCATCGGCTTCGTCGCCGAGATCCTCAAAGAGAAAGGGGTCGAAAAGGGGAGGATCGGGCTGGAGCTGCTGGATATCCCGGGCCTCTGCCTCGACCACCTCAGGAAGCTGCTCCCGGAGGCGGAGTTCGTCGACTGCCAGCCCGTATTCGACAAACTCAGGTCGGTGAAATCGAAGGAGGAGCTAAAATTACTAAGCGAGGCGAACATGGCGACTGCCAAGGCTATAACCGTGGCCTTCGAGATGGCGGAACCAGGGGACACGGAGCGGGAGATCGCCAGGGACATGATGGACCTCATCATAGAATACGGCGCGGACCAAGTCGCATTCATGACATTCGGCGCCGGACAGAACATCTGGGAGACCCACCACATCCCCGGGGAATACAGGATAAAGGAGGGAGACCTCCTCCATGTCGACTTCGGGGCCTACTTCCAGGGCTACTACTCGGACATCTCAAGGATGGCCGTCGTGGGAGAGCCAGACGAGACAGAGGTGAAGGCATACGAGATCGCCGTGGGCGCGGAGCGGGCGACCGCCGAAGCAATGCAGCCCGACGCCAAGGTGATGGACGTCCACGACACCGTAAAGGAGTACTACGAGTCAAAAGGACACGAGTACAACAGGGCCTTCATAGGCCACGCCCTGGGCATAGGATGCCACGAGTACCCGTTCCTAGGGCCCTCCCACGCCGACTGGGTGCTGGAGCCTGGGATGTTCTTCCAGGTGGAGCCCAGCCTCACCCTCAGGCACGCCCGCGTCCACACGGAGGACTCCTTCATCGTAGGCAGGAAGGACGGAGCCAGAAACGTCTCCGAGTACCGGGATGTCTCGGAGCTCCAGAGGATCAGGTAACAGACAGGAGATGCTCCGATGCCCGTCGAAGTCAGGACCCACACCGCCCTCCACGTCCTCAAAGGCGCGGTGGCCAAAGTGCTCGATGTCAAGTGGACCGCCGGTGTGAGCGTGGAGGGCAGCCACGGCAGGCTAACTGTCCAGTCCGATGAGAAGCCCACTGACGAGGAGATCGCCAGAATAGAAGCTGAAGCCAACGCAAAGATCGAGGAGGATGTTCTCATCGAGATCTTCGAGATGGATAGAGCCGAGGCCGAGAAGCGCTGGGGGGATGCCATATACGATCTCTTTCCCCTGCCCGCCTCGATAACGAGGCTCAGCATTTTCCACCTTCCCGGCTGGAACGTCAACGCCTGCGATAAAGAACACACCAAAACGACTGGTGAGATCGGATCCCTGAGAATCAACAAAACAAGGTTTCGAGCGACGAAAAAACTACTGGAAATATCCTTCGATGTAGCATGATTTCCAACCACGAGCGAGCACCACGAGCCGATTATGATGATCTAGCAGACCCAGAACTTCAGCCATGAATATATGGTTTAAAGCCACAACATCGTCTTCATAATAAATAACAACATTATCATAGTGAGGGGTGAGAGTGACCAACGAGATTTTCCATCGAGACATGCTCCACATCATGACGGCCCGATTCCTCCAGAAGGAGTACGGCGAGGGAGCGCTGGAGGCCTTGATCGAATGGAAGAACGAGAGAAACAGGGAGAGATGGAGAGAGATCGCCGAAGCCACTGGGAGGAGCGACCCCGAGTACCTGTTCAGGCTCTTCACGGACAGGGTCCACGAGTACGAGGTCATACGGAAGAACCCCAGAGTACTTGAGGTCATAGTAACAAAGTGCGCCCACGCGGAGAATTTCAAGGAATTCGCCGCCACCGACATCGGGATGAAGATGATATGCATGGGGGACTACGCCGTGGTGGAGGGTTTCAATCCGAAGATCAGATTCGAGAGGCCCGAGACCCTGATGGCCGGAGACGGCTGTTGCCACTTCATCTTCGAGCTGACATAGCCATTTCCAATAGTTAACGAGATCTGGCCCTAGGGTCGGGGAGATTCTCTCCCTGGCTTTCAAAACGTTCCATATTATGAATAGGCCGAACGCGATGATGAGGAGGGGCCACAGCTGGTCCCAGCTGGCCCATCAGACGTGATACTAGGAGTCCAAGAGGGAGATGACGCCTGAGATGACTACGAGGAGGCCGAAGAGGGTGACCCAGTTACGCGCGGCGGTGTCCGTCTTCTCCTCGAGCTCGTCTTTCTCATGTTTTTCATGCTTCTCGTCCTTCTCATCCCGTCTCCGGGGGTGGACCACCCGGGGCGCGTCCTCCCTTAGAGGCTCGCCGCACCGGGCACAGTATGTGGCGTCTTCCTCGTTCTCGACGTCGCAACTAGGACAGAAAACCATGAACCCACCGAAGCTAAAAAACGGCTTAACCGTTATTGAAGGTTTTGGGGATGGAGAAAGAGAGGGGGAGCGATGACCGTAGAAGAGTTATATTTAACGTGTCGGGTTTCTTGAAGCCCTATTTTCGCAGCTCCTCCTCGAAGTCTCTGATGAAGCTCTTGAGGTTTCTTCGGGGAATGCTGGCGCCGCTCGCCCTCTTGTGTCCGCCTCCGAAGCCCCCGTACTTCGCTGCGACTTGCCTCGTGATCTCGCCGAGGTGGTATGGGAGGCCCCTCTTGCTCCTTATGGAGAGGTTCGCCAGGTTCTCGATCTCCTTGTAACATAGGCCGACGTTCACACCCAGGGCGTCTGTGATGATCCCCGCCGCTGATCCGATGGGCGTCTCATCCGTGGCCTTGATGTAGGCCAGCATTCCGTGGCGGGTGGCAGATGCCTTCAGGGTTTCGATGAGGCGCGCCATGTCCTCCAAGTGGGCCAGGGCCGCCTCGGAGACGCCGTCCATCCTGTGGGGGAGAGCGAGGTTGCTTATCTCCTCGACTACTATATTTCTGAATTTGTAGGCGGGCTGGTTTGTTAGGGCGTAGGCGAGGAGCAGCCCCTCGAGCTGGACGGACTGCCTGTCGTACTCCCTGAGGAGTTTCTCCGCCAGGGGGCCGTCATCGAACTGGTCGGCCCAAGCCGCGAAGGCGGCCATCCTCCCGGCCTCCCTCCCGAGCTCCTCCCTGAAGTGGTCGTAGAGGAGGACGCTGGCGCAGTCCAGGGTGCTGTGAACCACGGTGACGCCCCCCTCCTCCAGCTCCTCCAGTAGTCCTTTGGGGGAAGGGTGGTGGTCGATGAGGGTTACGCGGGTGAAGCCGTTTATCCTGAGGAGCTCCCCGACCAGGGCTTCTCTGACGTTGAGGTCGCAGATATAGAGCTCCTCTAACGGCGGCTTCACGGATTTCAGTGCGCCTTCGAGTTCGTCGTAGGTGACCAGGATCGTGGAGGCGTCCTTCAGCCTCTTGAGCAGGCCGGCGCAGGTCAGGCCGTCGGCGTCCTCGCCGTGGGATATGCACAGGATGGATGGGCTGGTCATTGTCATCTCCATTGTATTTGGCAGCCTATAAATTTCGCCTCGAACAGGGGTATTAAATGGAGAAATAGGGAGATTTCGGACTCTCAGATGGCGGATTCTTCTATGAGGACGCCTCGCTTCTTCAGCTCTGCCATCAGGGTCTCCACGAATTTTTCGTCCTTCCCCAGCCTCTCCGGGGGGAGGGCGCCCTTATCTTTTATCGTCCCCTGGGCCAGCATCCCCGCCACGATTGACGCAGTGTAGGCGGTGGTCCTGGCCATAGCCGAGACCCCCGTCTCAGGGTCGAAGCGGTCGAGGATCCGATGCCTGTATCCGGTTTCCTTGCCTTCTGCCTCGCCGCGGACCTCGATGTTCATCGCGAGGAGGTCCCCGACCTCTGGCTTCCAGAGGCTCCTCTCCAGCAGCCTCGCGGTCACCAGGCGAGGGGAGACGGGCTCTCCGCCCACGGTCACGGGCTCTTCCCCGAAGAACCCCAGCTCTCTCAGGAGGCTGACCTTCTCCACGTGGCCGGGGTATCGAAGTGTCTTCTCCCACATGCTTTCCACATTGGGCAGCGACTGGGCCAGGGATCTGAGGCCGTCTGTGTAGAATGCCTCGAGGGTCCCGACGCCCGGGAACTCTATCTCTTCTAGGCCGCTCAGGGCGGGGACCTCGACGGTCCTGCCGTCCTCGATGATCCGCACGTCTCTGACGTACTCGTCGATGAGGCCCTCCGCAGACCAGGTTATCGTGTAGCCCAGGGGCGGGATCGGGGTCTCCGGTATCCCTCCAACCATGATGTGGACCGCCCTCACCTTATCGAGCCGTGAGGCGGAGTGGCCCACGAGGATGTTTGAGAGGCCCGGGGCGACTCCGCAGTCCGGGATCATGGTCACCCCGGCTTTCTTCGCTGCGCCGTCCAGCTGCAGCGGGTCCTCGGGGGTGAACGAGATGTCCACTATGTCGATGCCCGCCTCCACAGAGGCCTCCAGGGTTTTGTATCCGTAGTCTCCTGGGAGGGCGCCCAGGGCCAGGTCGAATCCCCTGAGGGTCTCGACCAGCGCTGGATGGTCTGTCGTGTCTATGGTGGTCCAGTTGGCCCCTTTGATCTCGGAGGCGCTCCTCCGGGCCCTCTCCTCGCTGATGTCGGCAGCGGTGACCCGGGAGCCCTCGACGGTTCTTGCGAAGTCTTTGGCCATCACTGAGCCTATCTTTCCGCATCCTAGAACTATGACCTTCATGTCAGGTGCACCTGAAAGGTTATATGGACTCGGGCGTTTTTCACAGTTTCCCTGCCCCCCTCGACCGGGCGCGCGACCGGTTCTAGTCCCTCAGGTTGAAGATTCGGCTGCTCTCCGAGGGGTGGCGAGGCCCGTGTATACGCTGGGAAACGCAATGAACCGGCGAATATCTCTATTCGTGGTTCTGCGGGCCTCGCCGTTCTTTCCTAGTCGTGGTGGTTTTTATTTGTTGGTTCTGGGTTTCGGGTTGGGCTTTGTTCGTCTTAGAAATCGTGATAAGCGTCCTCTGGGGATTATGAGGGGGGCGGTTCTTGTTTCGGCGGGGGGAGGTGCCTTTTCTCATCACTCCTGAGGTGGCGGGGAGAGTTCTCGGGGGGGAGGGGGGGGTCTCGCTGGATCTGGGTCTCTCGGAGGTGGAGGTGTCCTTTGTTGGTCGGGGGGTGGTGCTGCCCGATGGTTCGACGGTGGATTTCGGGGATTTGGAGGAGATCGCCGGGAGGAGCGGGGTGGTGTTCTTCCCCAAGGATGGGGCGGTCTACCAGGTTGCCATTTCCGATGGGCATTTCTATAAGCTCGTGCCGACCGGGGGCGCGCCCACCCTGGAGGTCGACGGGGTCAGGATGCACAGGACCGTGGGGATCACCCCTGAGGCCGATGCGGGGGAGAAGTTGGAGGTCCTAGGGGTCCGGGGGGGGAGGGTCCTGGATACTTGTACTGGGTTGGGTTACACCGCCCTGGCCGGCCTTGGGAGGGGTGGGGATCTGGTTGTCTCCGTCGAGTTTCGGGCCGAGGTGCTCAGGATCGCGGGGGTGAATCCTTGGTCCCGGGGGTTGTTCTCCGATGGGCGGGTCCACCTCCTGTTGGGGGATGTCTTCGATGTCGTCGAGGCGTTTCCGGATGGTTTCTTCGATTACGTCGTTCACGATCCTCCCCGTTTCTCCCATGCGGGCCACCTCTATGGTGGCGAGTTCTACGTCAGGTTGTTTCGTGTCCTGCGGGGTGGGGGCAGGGTTTTCCATTATACTGGGGAGCCGGGGTCCAGGTATCGGCGCGTCGATCTGAGGAGGGGGGTGATGCGGCGGCTCGGGCGGGTGGGCTTCACGAATGCGAGGTACGTTAGGAGGGTTTTGGGGGTTGTGTGTGAGAAGCCGGGCTGAGCGTGTCGGGGTTCACGGGGTTTCGTTTATTCGATAGCTGCGTGTCTGCGCTTCATCTCTTCCTCCGACATTCCCAGCCGGCCCATGAGCTCGGCTATCAGGCAGTCGAGGAGTATCATGCAGGAGTTCTCGAACAGGGTGCCCAGGGGGGTGAGGGATTCGTGCTCTCCCAGGAGTTGCCTGGAGTGGTACTCCTCCTCTAGGGCCATTCTGCTTCTGCCCGGGACTTTTATGATGTGGTCCGCTGCCTTCCCTAGGAGGGATTGGGGGTTGGAGGTGATGGCCAGGACCTTGACTCCGAGTTTTTTGGCGATCTCGGCGACGGTTACGGGGAGGGCGGTGCTGCCGGAGCCGGAGATGATGATGGCGAGGTCGTCTTCGCCCACGGCGGGGTTTATGGTCTCCCCCATGACGTAGACGTTGAAGCCGAGGTGCATCAGGCGCATGGCGAACGCCCGTCCGACTAGGCCGCTCCTGCCGGCGCCGACGATGAGGACTCGTCTTTCCTCGTCTCTCGCGTGGAGCAGGGCCTGGGTGGCGTCCTCGATCTGGGTGGGGTTCACCTGGCTGATGGCGTTTGATATTCCTTTGAGGATCTCGTCTATGGCCTCCTCGAAGCGTCTCATGTTCCCCGTCTAGGTTTTATCGGTTCCCTCTTTAAAACTCTCGGGGGGGTCCTTGTTTTTTGGGCGGACAGGAAAAATATATGTGGGTTCGGGTCTTTCTTGTTGTTGCGCCTCGGTAGCTCAGTGGTAGAGCGGCAGCCTTGTAAGCTGTTGGCCGCGGGTTCGACTCCCGCCCGGGGCTCCATTGTTGTGACCGGTAGGTGGTCATAAGGGTTTTTTGGGCCTTATAATTGCTACCGCTTATAACGGTTTTTGTGTGTGCCTAGCTTGTAGTGCTCCTTTTGGTATGCATTAGTGCTCCTTTTGGTATGAACGGGGTCGAATCAGGGTCGTTTTCGGGTTCCGTTTGTTGAATGGTTTGGTTTTCACGGTCTGATGCATGACCCCCCCTCCCCCCCTACCCTCTATTGGAAACGGTGTTTTCGGTCTCCTTTTCGTGAATGGGGTCGTGGATCCGTTTATCTGGGGTATTTTTTCGTAGGAAAACGTATTTTTACGTATTTTTTATCTCGGTTTTGTGGCTGGGTTGGGGTGTTTTTCACGGTTGGTTGGTTATTCGTCTATTTTGTTTGGGTGGGGGCTTGGGTCTTGTGTTGGTGTTTGGCGTCTTGGTTGATGGTGTATGATGTGTGGTGGGGGCCTTCCTGGGTGTGGAGGATGGGGTGGGCTGGGGTCTCGGCTGTCTTTGCGCGCGGGCGGGTTTAATGATTGTGTTAAAATGGTTTTAATCCTAGTTTTATGGCTTGAGGGCGATCCCAGTGCGAACGTGAATCCTTAAAGTAGTGACAGCAATCTCTTCTTAAACAGATCTGCAGGAATCTATCCTTATTTTCATTTCCGCGTAAGTTTTAATCGGTGATGCGCCCCCTCATCTTTTATCGGCGAGTAAGACTTAAGCGGTGATGCGCCCAGTTGCTACACTCCTGTTACCTTTAAGAGACATTCATAAATCTTAAAGGGTGATAAGAACCATTCTGTGGTGCTGGATATGGATAAAGTAAAAAGATCGAAAATTTCAAAGAGGGCTTTACTGATATTGATGCTTACTTTATTGACTTCATCGATAATATCCAGCGTCCGCGCACAACAGGATTTAAAAACTGTATTGATACGTGCTCAATATAGTACATCCATAGGTGGTCATAATGAGCCTATTCGAGATGTACTTATAGACTATAAAAAATTGGATTCAAATGAATGGTTCAGTGTAATAACAAATGAAAATGGGCAAGGTTATATAGCCTTGGAGAAGGGCTCCTCCTATGAATTAAAAATACAATATGATGGTTCGCAAGAACAGTTTTTGCTTGAGTTTGTTGATGAAGATATGTTAATGATCAGTATTGATATGAACAATAAGAATATTGTTGATTGTAAATTTATCTCACCAAACCCAGCCAAATATTTTGACATACCATTATTTTCATTTTTAAATTTTACCTTACATCTAAGCCATGTTATTTCTTTCTTCATTGGACTTATATTATCAATTATATTTATTCGTGCGAGGATAAATAAATGGAGGGAACAAATCTGAAGGTAAAAACATTAATTTTAATAATATTTCTTGCTTTACCTATTGGCACCATAAATTATGCTCTTGTCTTTGCAGATTCTCGTGAGCAAACTTTTTCTGACTCTTCTAATGTCTATACTGAAACAGTCACTTTTGACCCTCCTAACATTAGCAGCTACTTAGATAAGTACGATCAAGTGAAAATGAATGGCTGTGGAACGATCACAATACTAGGCCACCCATCACTTCCCGTAAAGACAATCAACCTGATATTTGATTTGAATGACGCCATTACGAATGTAACTGTTAACGTATCTTCCTACGAGTTAAATGGAACTTTTCTTGTTTCCCCCGCTCCAAAAGCGTCATTCAATGGGACAGCCGACCTGTTGACTGATCCAGATCCGACGATCTATAGTGGAAGCAATCCTTACCCGGGTAAGTGGTATGACTATGATGTCAAAGAAGGAATAGACCCCAAAACAATGAACCGCGTGAAATTCCTCATACTTCACTTATATCCAGTTCAGTATAGTCCTGTTTCCGGAAAAATAACAACCGCTACAGAGGCGAAGATATCTATTTCATATGGGATGCAAGAACAAGTGGCAAGTTCACTTGCACTCGAGAGAATATCAAGTCCAGCATATGACCTTTTGATTATCACGAGTCCTGCATTAGAAGTTTACACATCGACATTGGCAGAATATAAAAATTCAGTAGGCATATCAACTTTCATTAAAATCACCGACGAAGTTTATTCAAGTTACTCAGGGAGAGATAACCCTGAAAAAATTCGTAACTACATAAAGAGTGCTGTTGAAAGCTTCGGGATAACGTCTGTTCTTATCTTCGGTGACGCAGACCATGTTCCAGTTAGATACGTCTATATTCCAGATGGGTATGAAGATGACGGAGATCTTGTTGAAACAGACCTCTATTATGCTGACCTTCAATATAGTTGGGATGATAATGACGATGGATTGTGGGGTGACTTAGATAATGATCAAGTTGACGGCGTTCCAGACCTGCTAATTGGACGACTACCGGTAAGCCTTGAATGGTCTGCGTCAGCAGTTGTAGATAAAACGATCAACTACGAACGTTTCAACGATCCGGATGATCCCTGGTTTAACCGTGTTCTACTTCTGGGCACTGACCCCTTCGAATATCCGGGTGCTGAAGGTGAAATATTAACGGACTATATCGCAGATAATATCGTCTGGAGCAATTTTACAGTAAAAAAACTGTATCGTACATATGGTAACCAAACAATATCAAATGTACAAGCACAACTCAATACTGGTTTCGGATTTGTGAATTACGTGGGGCATGGCGACATCGATCTTTGGCATTTAGAAGAAGGTTGGTGGATATTTCCCGTTGAATATACCTCAACGGACGCCCTGAATCTAAGAAACGGTAATTTAAAGTTACCTGTCATCTTTACAATGGCTTGTCTAACCTCGCAATTTGGTGATTACGATTGCATCGGAGAATACTTTATGGTGAACCCTTACGGAGGCGCCATAGCCTATTTTGGAGCTTCAAGACTTGCCTGGGCTTATGTTGGTGAATATATTACTGACGGGCTTGCCGGTGAGATGTCTTGGCGATTTAATAAAGCATTCTTTGACGGAAACTGGATCTCTGGGGCAGTATGGGGACAAGCGATAACTGAATATGTTCAACTTCATTCAATATATTCTACTTATGATGGTTATTATCTAGATTGGAAAACTGTAGCTGAATATAGCAGTCCTTTCATGGATCCTACCCTAATGATTGGGGGACGTCACACAATTGAAAGAAGTAACATTGCATTTGTAACCGTTTCTCCTTATAGTTACTTTATAATTGACGACTTAAATTATCTAAATTTTCCATACGATGAGTTTAACGAAACAAACATCGATGTATTATTCGATGATTTATCTCAATGTGACACCGTTTTTGTAGCTACTTATGCAGCCACTTCGACAACCTATCCGGAATCCGCTCAGATAATAAAAGATGCTTTCATCAATAATGCTGAAAAATTGATAAATTATATTGATAATGGTGGCAACCTTATAGTTCTAGCACAAAACGATTATTCTTGGTTACCCTATTTTTCAGAATACCTATATCTATCCGAACGTACTGGCGGTCAAATTGACGTTTATAATACTCAGCATTCTATGATATCCTGGCCAATAGATCTAACATATTACACGGGAAATTTGGTCCTTCCTCCTGATGATGACCTATATCAGAACCATTTCAGTCTTTGGGAGAATGATGAGATTGGAGCACAATATGGAATTTTTGAATCTATTGCTCAAGATGATTGGTTCTATTATAGTGATGTCACAGTATGGCTTGCAGGGCAATACGGCTCTGGTAAAATTGTTATAACTTCCATGTTCTTAGACTTCTATTCTGGTCATCCAGTTACTGTAAATATGCCGTTTTATGATGGACGATTAGCATTAGACAATATATTATGGTGGGTAACTCCGCTCGCGCGCGAGGAGGAGACGTATAGCGCATCGATCATCGACCTCGAGGCCCCATACGAGGTGTACGCTGGGGAGTCCTTCACCGTGGATCTCACAGTCTCTTACGAGTTCACTACCCTGACGACAATGTTATCGGGAATTTTCGACTTGGAGACCTTGACGTGGATAACGGAGGAGTATAATACCCTCGTTGGCGAGGGAACCAAGACATATAGTTTCGAGCTGACGGCTCCAGAGGAGGAGACCATGTGGTCCCTCGGGGCGAACGTCTGGTACTACCTGGAGGGTGAGTGGACCCACAACGAAGAGGGATACTTGGATGCCTTTGAGATCTCCGTCATGCGCGCGCGCGACTTTTCTATCGATTACGTAAGCGCAACCGTAGTAGACTACGCCGATGTCCTAACGGTGATGGGAAGCGGAGTCACAACCGGCACAGAAGTAAATATATTCTGGGACTACGCCTACGGTCCCTATGCTCACCTTCTGAACGCAACAGAGGGTAAACCAGATGGCACCTTCGAGTGCGAGATAAGGGTACCCTCCGACACCGTCGGAAGCCACTACATATGGGCCACCGACACAGCAACTGGAGAAACAGTCAGCTACGGCCCCATAACCATGGTGCCCAAGATAACGCTGTCACCCTCCTCAGGCCTGGTCGGAGACGATGTAACCATCAAGGGATATGGATTCTCCGATGAAGTGAATGTCATATTCACCTTTGGATGGGTTCTATTGAATACAGATCCAACCCTTGTTGAGACAGATGAACTAGGCTACTTTGAGTGCACATTTGATGTCCCTGCGGACACGGTCTATGGCACTTATGTGGTAGATGCAGAGGACTTCAATGGTTATTCAGATTCGGCGTATTTCGATGTAACTGGTGTAGTTGTTGAGACTGGAACCCTGAGCATAACCACCACTCCCGTCAGTGGAGCGGTGCTTGTCGGCGGTGTCTCCTGGGGAGTCGCCCCTCAGTCACAGGTTGTGGCAGTAGGATCCTACACGGTCTCCTTCGGACCCGTTTTGGGTTACTACACGCCTAGTTCAGTCTTGGCTATAGTTGTTACGGACACGACTACCACGATCACAGGAACCTATGTCGAGATGCCTCCCTCAAACAGTATAATTCTCTATGAGGGCTGGAACCTTATCGGCATACCATTCATACCAGATGACCCAAGCATAGAGGTTATGCTCAGTAATATCCTACCATACGTCGAAGCAGTATGGACTTATGATGGAGAGACGGATACCTGGTCATCCTACTCACCGGGAGCACCAAGCAATCTCGTTGAAATGGTAGGGGGCAAAGGCTACTGGATCAAGATGAATGAAGACATAACTTGGACATTCAATTAATTCATAAATGTGATGCTCTGGAAAATCAGCGATAACGACCATTCTCCGTTCATGTCGTAATTCTTAAGCGGTGATGCGCCCCAATCAATGGTGATAACCCTATCACTAAGTGAAAGAATTACATGTGTACTCCTTTTAGTATGAATTGGATCGGGCAGGGGCGGTATCCGGGCTCCGTTTGCTGAATGGCTTGTTTATCACGGTCTGATGTATGACCCCCCTCTACGGTGTTCTGGTTATGGGAGGTCTCCAGTCGTTGTTACGTCGTTCTGGTTCGTTTTTCGTCGGTTTATGTGGGACATGGGGGTTATTCGTGGAATTCTGTTACTTCATCTACTGTGAGCTTGGGGGGTGTCCTGCCTTCGGTGGCGGGGTATCCGAGGGCGACGGCGGCGATGAGCTTCCATGGTTTTCCGAGGTGCTTCTCCAGTCTCTCTTTGGCGTAGTAGATGTCGGCGATCCAGAGGCTGCCCAGGCCGAGGTCGTGGGCCGTGAGGAGCATGTTCTGGGTGGCGGCTGCGACGCTGTGCTCCTCTGAGGGCCAACCTCGTTCCGCGGTGTTCCATACCATGATGGTGGTGGGGGCCTCCTCCATGATCCCACAGGATCCCGGTGCCGACCCGGAGGCTTCAGAGCCGAATCTGTTGATGAAGTCGTCCAGCCCAGCCCTGAAAGCGTCCGTCAGCCTCTTCTAGGCGAAGCCGGTGAGGACGGTGAACCTCCATTGCTGGCCGTTCTTCGCGCGCGCGGCATCATGAAGGAAGCCAGGTTCGGCAGGCACGGCAGAGAGGAGTAAAACTTCCGTGAGCATACTGAGATCCCTTCGAACCATTTTTTATGTCATTAAAATGATGTTCAGCTTCCCCGGTCTTCTCTCCAGCTATTACTTTAAACGGAGGAAGGCTTTGAGCCAGTTCAAGAGGGAGTTGATAGGTTCGGGCTTTTCGCCCCTCGAAGCGAAGGAACTGGCCGACAATTATCATTTCAAGCTCCGCGAGGTCATCAAGATGACCCGGGATTTTTCCGAGGTTTAGACCCTCTCGAACACTCTCTCGATGTTCTCGATACTTTCGCCCAAGATTTCTATCCCATCTATCTCACCGAGGCCCTTCTCGTGAGCCATCCTGATGTGGCCGATCTCGTAGGGGTCGAAGCCCATTATCCTGCAAGCGGTGGAATCCGTGGCGACCGGGTCCGCCCCCGCGATGATTGTGTCCATATGGACGGGCTTCCCGTGGACCGGCCCCCGCCCCTCCATGGCGACGAAG
>JAUWBQ010000149.1 GCA_030601645.1 Candidatus Bathyarchaeota archaeon
CTATCATCTGGGAGGTCTGGCCAAAAGTTAATGGCATGTGTTGCTCGATTCCTATGGTCAGCACCCCCCAGGGGCTCATCCCCAGCCCCGAGTAGAGGTTCGCCACCAGGCCCGCGGCGAAGAGGAACAGGCCGAGGACGATGGAGGGCATCCTCCCGAGGAAAGCCACCCAGTTGGCGATGAACCTCTCTTTCACTCTCGTCTCCCGGCCTGTGGATTGCAGTCTATTGTATCGGATTCGTTTAAAAACCCAGCTTGACGAACGCCCTTCTGCGATCTATAGATGTGTAATGAGGGCATCGCTTTAATTTGGTAAGAGACATGGAGAATCAGTCAATGCGCGAGGGGGAGTATGATGCTCGTTGAGGGCCTGTCCCTGATCACGTCGATCTCCAACGCCGTCGGGGCGTTGCTGATCTCCAAGGGTATGAGGGACTCCAACGCTTCCAGCGCCTGCCTGATCAGCACATCCGTCCAGGCGGTGGCCCTACTTGTCCCTTTGATGTTCAGCATCCCCGAGCTGAACTGGCAGGCACTAGCCCTATTCGCCCTAAGCGGGGCCCTCGCATTAGGCCTCGCCAGGCTACTGTATTTCGTCGCCATGGAGCAGATCGGCGTCGCCGTGAGCAGCGCCATCATCGGCAGCAACCCCTTGGTATCGACCGTCCTGGCTATCGTCTTCCTATCCGAGGCGGTGGACACAGCGACGATGGTCGGTGCGGTCCTCGTCGTGGGGGGTGTCTTCCTCCTGAGCGGTGCAGGGGAAAGCTCAGTGAAATCCAGATCGCTGTTCATACCGTTCCTGTCTGCAATCGCATACTCACTCGCCAATGTGATCCGGAAAGCAGGCCTCAACGTCCAGTCGGAGCCCCTTCTGGGAGCCGTCGCTGGGGCTGTAGCGGGGGTGCTCTGTTTCTCCATTTATCTTGCGGTCGCCGGGAAGCTGGGAGAGATCAAGGCGACCAAGAGGAGCCTCGGGTACTTCACCGCCTGTGGTCTCGTTTCTGCTGTGGGCTGGTTCGCTCTGATGATGGCCATGCAGACGGGGACCGTGGCCGTGGTGACCACTATAGTATTCTCATATCCCCTGTTCAGCCTCGTCCTCAGCTGGCTGTTCCTCAAGGGAGAGGAGAAGATCACTCGCCGGATAGTGGCTGGATGCGTCGTCATCGTCGCGGGTGTAGTAATCGTGTCGGTTTTCTAGCGTAAAGAATTGGGCTAGATTCACCCGCCTCTCCCCTGAAATCCCGTCCTCAAGTTATATAATCACTACAGCCCAGTGGTCCAATGAGTTGCCTAAGAGGATATCCAAGAGGGTGAAGAAGCCCAAGAACGTCTGGATCAGGCAGATGTTCTCATCCGAGGCTCAGATAGGCGCAGACCTAGACTACACCACCGATTATCTCAGGATGCAGGCCCCATCCGGGAGCATCTGCGTCGTCTGCAAGGGCTCCAAGCGCCTCTGTGGGAAGACTAGCTGCCCCGTCATCGCCCGTGCTAGCTCCCACTACAACATATGGCGGAGCATCAAGGGGCTCACCGTGGACGGGTCCTCTCCCCCCAGCGTCTTCGTAGGCCGCTTCGGCTACCCCTACGTGAACATCGGCCCCCTCGCTCCGAACTACTATGGGGACACCTCCATCCTCGACGCCCCTGAGCAGTGGTTTGGGAGGTCCATAGACGAGATCATCGACTTCCGCTCCCAGCTAGTCCGGGGCATGTACAGGGTGAACGTGAAGAAGCCCCAGAAGGCCGGGCGGATCCTCGACCAGACCAGGGAGCTCTCCCTCGCCGAGCACTACGTCGAGACTGAGATGAAGCTCAAGAAGAGGCCCAGGAGGAGCTTCAGGGTGGACGCCGACGTCCAGCCCATAGGACCGACGGCGCCCCTCAACAGGGTGGAGATAGGCTACATCCGCTGGAACAAGGACATGGAGAAGGCCCACTACGACACCGACCTGAAGGCCGCCCCCGCGACTAAGATGCTCTTCAGCGAGGGCGTCCCCGTTACCCAGATCATGCGTGCTTTCAGCATGGGCAGTTTCGGCGTGGAGAGGAACAGGAGGCTCGTCCCCACCAGGTGGAGCATCACCGCCGTGGACGACATCCTCTCCAAGGACATGGCCAAGCAGATCAAGGACTTCCCCCTCGTAAACCACTACGAGGTCTACGAGTCCAACTACCTGGGGAACCGTTTCGAGGTCCTCCTGGTCCCCGACGCCTGGGCATACGAGGCCTACGAGGCGTGGTTCCCCGGAACCGTCTGGAACCCGGACACCCAGAACGTTGCCATAGTCACCGACTGGGAGGGTTACAACGGCCGGTCAAAGTACGCATCCATGGGGGGCTGCTACTACGCCGGGAGGCTGGCCGTCCTTGAGCACCTGATGCGGGTGAGGAGGCAGGCCAGGGTGTTCATCATCAGGGAGGCTTACCCGGACTACATCCTCCCAGTGGGGGTCTGGCAGGTCAGGGAGAACGTCCGGAACGCGATGCAGCAGCCCCCCCTGGTCTACGACACCATGGACGAGGCCATTGGGAGGATCAAGGGGCGGCTGAGCATTGGGCTGGGTCACTGGCTCGAGTCGGGGTTCCTGCTGAGGCAGACCATGTCCCAGAGGAAGATCACAGAATACTTCTGAACTTTAACGCCCTTGAAGACTCGACAGTTAATCCGTGACGGTGGTCGACATGGAGGCGTTGGATCGTTCTATCATTTCACACCAGAAAGTGACGACACTGGTATCGGGTGTTTCAATTTCGAACTCGAATCTATATTCCTCGGTTGACTCTACCCTGTAGCAGGTATCGTAGGATTTCGCTGATTCAAGTTCGTAAGTTAATATCGGTGAACCTTGCTTGATGAACCTGAAGTTTATGGGTTTACTCGCGTTGAATCCGAATCTGATTATTTCGTCCACGTTGAAGACAGTCCAATACCGGTATGCGTGGTCTATCCAATCTCCTTGGCTACCCCATGTCCGACCTACTGTGAACTTATCCGGTAATGGGATGGGAAAACTACTATAAGACGAAATAACCCCGAGATCGGAAGATTGAGAGCACTCTACATCGAATAACAATGGTTCAGGATCTCTGTACAGCCTTCCTAAGTGGAGTACTACCTCAGCCAGAACTGAGGGGTCTGCGTGGAATCTGAAAATATATGATTCCCTACGGGGAGCCGTAAATTCTTCACTGACTATTTTAACGGATTCTTTTTCTACGAACGGGATGCCCCAACTCGTGCTTTGATTGTCGAGTGTAGTGTTGTCTGAAGCATAGATCCCGAAATTAATTGGCTCCGTGGCGTTGAACTCGATCTTTATCTTTTCCCCTCCATTCAATATCACGTCGAAGTAGTGTTCATAGTCTTTCCAGACTTCGCCAAGTGGCCTACGACCCACAGAGAAATTACTGGGCATTGTGACTCTGGGGAGATAGCCTACGAGTCCTGAGGTGTATTTCCCCCTTTCGAGATACGAGTGATATATTATCAGGGGGAGCCGCTCGCGCTGTAGGATACTTATCCATTCGATATGAAGTAACGAGTATGTGTTGTTCTCACGGAGAACATCGAATGGGTACCCCTCAACCTTAGCCCATAAGCCAGCTTCTAAAGCTGCGTGGATCTCGTCAAACGTGATCCCGCTGAAGGGAGTGTTTCCCCCTCCACCCAACATCTCAAAGCGGCCACCGTAATGCAGGTAATATGATACCACTTCGCTTTCGTTCCATGGGTTCGCAACATCCAAGACGGCTACATCCATGTCCATGTACTCACTCTCATCTCCTGGGAGGGGGGCGGGTCCGAACCTCTGCACGGGGAACGAAGCAGAGCGAAGTTTTCCGAGGAGGTTTCTCTGCTGCTGTTCATTAAACAGGGAGTCGCTCCAAGGCTCGTCTGTAACATCTTCGTCGGCTGTATGATGGGGCGGAAAATAAACAGCCGCTATGAACAATATGACTGCAGGCAGGAATGCAACAACCCAGAAAAATAGACTTCGTTTTTTCACGTTTTCCAAACACCGTATATGCTGATCATATAGTTAATGGTAAAAATAACTTATTAGTTGCACTGATGAAATAAAATGTGGGTCTCGAATTTTGCGTGCGCCTTCATCGACCACAGTGGTAACCTTAAATTGAAAAAATTTATAGAATAGCATTAAAACATCTTGGATGACATTATACATATTAACAGATTTTTACATGAGCATGGCGATATCCGAGATGCCCAAGATAATTAATAGAAGAAAGAAGAAAATTGTCCAAAAGAGGTCCTCAAATTGAAATTCGACGCAACGGTCTACGTAAGCCTGAAAAAAGGCTATTCAGACCCCGAGGGAGAGACCACGGCAAGCGCCCTCCGGGGCCTGGGATACAAGGTGAAGGACGTGAGGTCCAGCAAGGCCTACGAGGTCTCCTTCGAGGCTGCGAGCCGAGAGGAGGCGGAGAGAACCCTGGACGAGATGTGCCGCAGGCTACTCACCAACCCAACCAAGGACGACTACAGGTTCCAGCTAAGGGAAGGACAATGAACCGCATTGCCAAGACTCCGCATCCCTTCGAGCACCACACCATCGACCTCCTCAACGCCACCGACGAAGACCTGAGGGAGATCGCCGAGACCCTGGGCATGGGCCTCACCCTCCAGGAGCTCAGGTACATCCGGGACCACTACGTCGTCCAGGAGAGGAAGG
>JAUWBQ010000104.1 GCA_030601645.1 Candidatus Bathyarchaeota archaeon
TGATGAGGGTCTTGAGCCCGGGGTTCTCCATTTTTGATCGCAACTTTTTAGTTTCTTATATACCTAATAGCTAATAATAGTTATTTAATGCTAATAATATAAACTTTTTTAACCTAAGAAGTTTGAATTATCACAGAATGACCACTAGAAAATACAAGTATCACACGGTCAACCTGCCAGAGTCCCTGGCCAAGAAGATCGAGGAGGTCATCACCAGCGGGAAGCACGGCTACACCAGCATCCCTGACTTCGTCAAGACGGCCGTCAGGAAGTACCTGCGGGATCTGGGCTACCTGGTCTGAGTCCCAGCGGCTGTTTAGCGTCCCCCGTCTCAGTGCATGGTGGCCCGGAGGCGCTCCCGGAAGTCTACACCGACGCCCCTCCTGATGTCCGTGATGGCCTCGTCTATCTCCCTCTTCAGTGTCTGCCATGGGTCCCCTTCCGACTCCAGGCGGGATATCCTCTCCTCCAGCCAGCTCAGGCACTCGAAGGCCCCCCTCGTGTAGTCGTTCATGTTATCTACCGTGGGGTGAACGAAGTTTTAAGCGTTATTAACGTTCCGTATTTACTGAAAGTAGGGTCTTGGGTGAAAGTGAGGGATTTTCAACCTTTATTTTTAGAAAATATATATAAAATTAGCTAACTCTATCCATCAGCGAAGAGGGATGACCGAGGGCAGACCAGACTTCGAGAGCCCCATGGAGGAGGGCTGAGGCTTGCCCAGGAACCATCCCATCGCATCCAGTTCTCAACACGAGGAGCATCGCAGAGACCCCTGGAGACGCCTCAGGAAGAGGCCCGGGGTCAGGATCCTCGGCCAGGCCAGGCGGAGCCCGAGGGAGGGGTGAGGGAGACGTCCTGGCCCGGCCTGATGCCCGTCCTGCATCGGTTCCTCCGCGGGGCCGCGCGGCCTCCGAAGGCGAAGAGGTATCATGAGACCTCGACGCCCACCACCAGCGTCTACTACGAGGGGATGCACGGGGACTACCGGTGGTTCCGACAGGACGAGCTGGTCCGGAGGTGCGTCCTCGCCAACGCGTTCTTCTCCACGATGACGGCGGGGTTCGAGACGGTCTTGGAGGCCGTGAGGCCGAGTGTGGAGCCCGAGGATTATATCTTCGTCAAGGAGAGGGTGGACGAGGTCAACAGGCGGGTGAACCTGGACCGGGTCCTGTTCGTGGCCCAGGTGAAGAGGAGCGTCTACGGGAAGGCGGGGTTCGAGGTTATCCGGGGGGAGGACGGTTATCCGGCCTGGCTCCTCTCGCTGCAGAGCCCGAGGCTGAGGCCCAACCTGGACAGGGACTGGGGGCTCACCGGGTTCGGGTACGAGGGCCGGGAGGGGTTCTACGGGCCCGAGGATGTGCTTTTCTTCGCCAACCTCCAGCTGGAGGCGGATCTGGAGGGGCTGAGCGACGTGGAGCCGATCAGGGACGTCTGCAAGGCCCGGCACGACCTGCTGAGGGAGGACTTCCCGGAGATCGTCAGGACCCTCTGGGCGCCCTACACGATCCTGCAGGCTGATACCTCGGGTCTGAGCGAGGAGGAGGCGGCCAGGGCGGTGGAGGAGCTGGCGTCGGTGGCTAGGGCGGGGAAGAGCATCGCGGTGAACGAGAGCGTCACTCCTACAGTTGTCAAGGTTACTCCCGATATTGGTGGCCTCTGCGCTCTCCTGGAGAGGCTGGAGCAGGCCATCATCGGGAACTTCGGAACGCCTCGTTTCCTGCTGGGGAGGCCGATGGAGAACCGGGCCACCGCCTACGCGGAGCTGGAGGCCTACGTCCGGGGGCCGGTCGCCCATGTCCAGAGGTACTTCAAGAGGGAGGTGGAGCGCCAGTGGTACGATCGGCTGGCCCGGGAGGCCCTGCTGGAGGAGGGGGTGGTGGGGGAGGATCTTCCTGTCAGGGTGAAGCACGTGTGGAACCCGGTCAGGGTGTCGGACGTCTACGAGATGGCGAAGGCGGTCTCGGCGCTCTGGGGGAGCCACGGGATGGGGGCCCTGTCGGGGAGGCTGGAGAAGGCTTGGGAGATGATGGGCTGGGACCCTTCGGAGCTGGAGGAGGATTAGATGCTTTTTTCAACCGTTGAGGGGGGTTCGGGCGTCGGAGCGTTCGAGCTCAGGTTCTGGGCGGCCGTCCACAGCCTGGCCGGGGAGGGGCGGCTCGCCACATTCTATCTCATGGATACCTCCCTGAACAGGAACAACTGGAGGGTGACCGATGAGGCTCTCGAGGAGGCGCTGCCGTCGCTGCTGGGGAAGCCCCTGGGCTGCATCCCCGGGCACAGGGTGAACCACGTCCACGAGCCCGTTCAGGTGGGTCGATGGGTCGGTTCGGAGAAGTCTGACGGGCGTGCTCTCGCCACCGCGGAGGTCACCGACGATGTCGCCTGGGAGAGGCTGAGGGGCGGTGAGTGGAGCCCGGTCTCCGTTGTTATAAAAGCTCGTAAGGTGAGGTGCAGCGCCTGCGGCCGGGACATCACCGGGGGGCCGGACGAGCACATCGTCGATGGTAGGGGGCACGAGGTGATCGAGAGCTTCGAGTTCAGCAGGGTCGACTTCGTCTCCGAGCCTGCTTATCCCTCGGCGGGGATGGTTTCCATGGGGCGCATCGCGGGTGTGGCATCGCCTGGCGTCCTTCACTTATCACGGTCCATTTTGGACGGGGCCCAGGGTCCCCAGGGCGCGAGCCTGGAACCCGAAGGAAAAAGGGAGAAACAAGTTATGGAATCGAGATTGGCACAACTGGAGAGAGAGCTTGAGACAGTGAGTGCGGAGAACACGATGCTGAAGGCAGAGAGGCAGCGGGAGCTCGTCGATAGAGCCCTCGATGCAAGGTTCAGGGCCGGCTTGGTGAAGGACAGGGTTGCGGAGGCCGAGCGCCTGAGGGAGCTCGACATCCCCATCCTCGTCCTTCTATCTGAGGACGCAGCCAGAGTCGCTGAGACGATGGGGAGAACTGCGTCTCCTGGCCCCAAGGCCGTCTATGCAGCCGGCGGGGGAGGCGACATCGGAGGGGCTGTCGAGGACATGAGGGAGCGGCTCTTCGGCCACCGCAGGGAGGCCGGCATCCGTTGACATCTGGAGACATCGTGAAGGAGGGGCTTCTCGTCGTCGAGGAGTTCACCGTCAAAGCGAACGAGGATATCGAGAAGGGCGAGGTGGTCTACAACGACGGGAACGGCATCCTCGCCGCATCGGCTGGCGCGAAGGGCCCCTTCATGGTGGCCCTGGAGGCCCACGACTACAGCGAGGAGACGGTCCACAAGGTCCGCTGCGTGGTGGCCCAGAAGAAATCTGGGAACGCCGTCAAGGAGGGGCAGTACGTCGAGGTGAGCTCCACCGACGGCGAGCTGGACATCTGGGACTATACGACCCCAGGCGACTGGTTCGACGTGGTCGGGGAGGCAGCGAAGGACGCGGCGGACACCGCCACCGAGGCGGCCGTCTGGGTGGGGAAGAGGTGAAGATGATGGAACAACCTAGGGTTTGGAAGTCTGCGGTGAACGGACGCTACTACCGGCAGTCCGAGCCCCGGATCTTCGAAGCCCAGATGATCCAGCCCACGGACGTGAGCGGGATCGAGGCCGTCACCATCCTCGACGAGGTCCTGGGCCTCGCGGCCCCCCAGTATGTACTACGGCAGATCTGCCGCCCCGTCCGGATGGACGCGCTCACGGTCAGAGTCGACATCGCCACCAAGCTGACCGGCCAGGAAAAGGTGCCGCCCCTCGTCGAGGCGGAGCTGAGCTCCCAGGCCTACACCACCGTCGACTTCGAACTCTGGAAGAACGTCGTCCACATCGCCATCAGCGACGAGGCCAGGAAGAAGGCGGCCCACGACATACTGGGCCTCCACGCCTCGGACGCAGCCAGGGACCTGGCCCGGATGGAGAACAAGCAGATCGCGGAGGAGCTGGCCGGGGCGACGGATGTCGCCGGGAGCGATTGGGGGAGCTCCAGCAACAACCCCTACGAGGACATCGTGGGCGCAATAGCCGCCATCGAGGGCAACGGCTACCCAGTGGACTTCATCGCGGCAGACCCCCTGGTCTGGGCGGACTTCCTGAGCAACGACTTCGTGAAGGGGACGATGCAGGGTGTCCAGTACCCAGCCGGAAAAGTATTCGCCGTTCCGGGTCTTCCCGGGGTGACGGGTCACAGCGACGGAGCCCTTCCGGACACCGTGGCCTACGTGGGGAGCAAATCGGCCCCCGCCATGGTCTTCGGGGAAGGCCCCACTGAGGCGGCCCGGTACAGGGACGAAAAGTCGGGGTACGACGCCTACATCATCCGCCAGTGGCTCCAGCCGGATCTGGTGCTTTCGGACGCTATACTGGAACTCACCGGGGTCCACGCCTGAGGGAGTGGGGATCCCGTTTGATATCAGTGACAGAGGTTCCGCCCGTTTTTTTGGGCGTACGAAATCCCTCGGAAAATCATGGAGGATGAGGAGTGGGGTACTGCACAGCGTCTGACGTGCGTCTCGTCGTAGAGACTGCCCTGGCCGATCAGGAGATCGAGGGCGTCATCGAGATGAGCGACGCCGAGATAGACAGGCGCATCGGATCCCAGAGCGGCTCCGACAACCTGGTGAAGAAGCTCAGCGTTCTTCTCACGGCCCGTTCCATAAAGGCCCGGCAGCCCCAGGCCCAGGCCATAGGGGAGTACAGGGAGGAGTCCGGAGGCGTCCTTGAGGCCTGGGGGGAGGAGATCGAGGGGATGTTCAAGCTCAAGAGGACGGTCAGGGTGACGGGCTCCGAGTACGGGCACATCGACGAGAAGAAGAGGTATCCGGAGGCGTCGTGATGCCCCTGTCGAAACCCTATCCGCCCGTCGAGATAGACTACGAGGACTGGAACGACCTCGCCGACAACTACGCAGGCAAGGCGGCCACCCTGATCGTGGACGTCAATGGCAAGGGCGACCACAGCACCATTCAGGAGGCCGTCGACGCGCTCCCCTCCACCAACGCCGGGGAGATCCTTGTCAAGGGCGGAGAGTACGTCCTCTCCAAGGCCGTCTGGGTCAAGGACAGGGAGGATCTGATCATCAGGGGCGTCGGGGAGGCCACCCGGCTCAAGGTGGCCAACAAGGTCCAGGAGCTACTAACTTCGGATGCGGCGTCAGGCCAGAAGAACGTCATCGTCGCCGACGGGGGCAGCTTCCAGCCGGGACAGCACCTCTGCATCAGGGACGACTCCGCATCCGAGGTCAACGTGATCGCGTCGATCGACGGAGACACCCTCACCATGGAGAGCAACCTCCAGAACACCTACGAGGTCTCCGACAACGCCCGCGCTTACACCTGCCACAGCGCCATCTACGTCACCGGCTCATCGAAAAGGATTAAGATCCTGAACCTGACCGTCGACGGGAACCGTACCAATCAGGAGTTCGGCCGGGAGGGTTATTACCCCGACGAGCACCAGGGCGACGGGATCCGGCTCTCTGCCACGGTCGAGGACTGCCTCGTCGAGGGCTGCTGGATAAAGTCCACCGCAGCCCACGGGATCTGCATCGGCGGAAACGGACACAGGTTCGCCCACAACCACTGCTGGGACAACGTCTACGATGGCGTCAACGTAGAGCCCGGGTGCAACCGCATCCTCGTCATGGGGAACCACTGCTATGACCAAGTCTCCTGGAACGGCATCCAGGTAGGCTACAGCACCTACACCTTAGGCACCGTTCTGGTCATCGGGAACGTCTGCAGGAACAACCGCCAGGGGATCGCCATCCAAGGCGGTGCGAACGTTGCCGTCGTGGGGAACGTTCTCGAGGAGAACCGGGAGGACGGCATCGAGGTCTACAGCCTCGACAGGTTCTGCATCACCGGGAACCTGATCACCGGCGCCGACGACCTCAGCGACATGACCAACACCGGCATCCACGTGGAGGCCCTCAGCTCCGTCGGGGTCATCACGGGGAACCTGATCGAGCTCGTGGCCGGCTACGGCATCTACGTCGAGGAGGGCGCCTATATCACCATCTCCGGGAACACTCTACGGAAGATCGCCAAGCACGGCATCAAGGTGGGGAACGAGTCCAACGACAACGGACGGGACTGCACGGTGGTGGGGAACACCATCATCTCGGCTGACTGCAACGACACCGAGACCTACAGCGGCATAGCCGTGGTGGGAGACCGCCACCTCATCGAGGGGAACAGGATCGACGACGCCGACAAGTACGGGATCCACATCGCCGCATCTGCTGACCGGACCCTCTGCGTCGGCAACCACGTCTACCAGTACACGGGCACGTGCGTCCAGGCCCTCCTAGACCAGGGCACCAACTCGGAGGTAGCCCACAACATAACGTGAGGAGAGTGAGATGAGCAAGCAAGAGTTCCACCC
>JAUWBQ010000093.1 GCA_030601645.1 Candidatus Bathyarchaeota archaeon
GTCGCCTTTAACGTCGCCTAAAGAGGCGACCTTATCTCCCTTGACGCCTATGGAGCCCTTGTAAGCCTTCTGGCCTGTTCCTTCCACGATTATAGCGTTATTGATCAGAACATCGTATTCATCCATTTGAATCTCCGGGAACATAGATGCTCTTTATTCATAAAACACTTGCATATGCGGGGGGAGGGTAGAGAACCCTGTTGCAGTCACACGAAGTTCGTCAGGATGGTCATAACGACCTGGACGATCAACGAGCTGGCCATCAGCCCCGTCACTATCAGCCTGCCCTTCTCACCGTAGAACTCTTACCCGTATCTCCTTTCGGTGTACCACCTGATGATGCCGCCGATGCTGAAGAGTACGATTTAGCGGGGCGGAAGGATCATGCCCACACCTCGTCTTTGACCTCCTCCAATTCGACCTTTGTCGAAGGGAAGATCTTGATAATAGCCTCCTTTATCATCTCCTTGATACTATCAAGGGGTTCGGATGTGGTCATCTCGTCCTTCGATGGTAAGACAACCCTAATTTAAACTTTTTTCTGACATGTTAGAAGGTGAAATGTGGGGTTTCGTGGGGCATCTCCCAGTAAATTTAAAGGCGATCCGCTGGAAGGCAGATACTGCATGACGTGTCAGAGGGGTCGACGGATGCATCTCCAGTTTTTCGGGTGTCGACGGGATGAAGGAGATAGCTGAGAGGATCATCACCCTACTGGAGGAGGCATACCCCGACGTGGGGGGGACTTCCCTCAACTGGGAGACTCCGCTGGACTTGCTCGTGGCCACCATATTGTCGGCCCAGAGCACAGACGAGCAGATCAACAAGGTCACAAAGACCCTTTTCGAGAAGTACCGGAAGGCCGCGGACTACGCCTACGCGCCAAGGGAACAGCTAGAGGAGGACATCAGGTCCTCAGGGTTCTTCAGACGGAAGGCGGAGGCCATCCAGGAGGCCTGCAGGGTCATCGTCGAAGAGCACGGGGGGGAGATCCCCGCCTCGATGGAGGAGCTCACTATACTGAAGGGGGTGGCCAGAAAGACGGCGAACATCGTCCTAGGGAACGCCTTCGGCATCGTGGAGGGCGTCGCGGTCGACACCCACGTCTGGCGTCTGTCCCAGCGTCTGGGGCTCACCGAGCAGAAGAACAGGGAGAAGATCGAGAGGGATCTCATGGCTGTCTTTCCCCGGGAGAAGTGGCTCGCGGTGAACTATCTGCTCATAGAGCACGGCAGAAGGGCCTGCAACGCAAAAAAGCCCAGATGCGGCGAGTGCGTACTGAACGGGCTCTGCCCCTCGGCCTTCACCTTTCCCCATAAAGAGAGATGAGGGAGATCACGCTCTCGCGTAGATCTTTTTGTATTTCTCTACTTTCGCGAGGACTCGCTCTCGCTCCTTATCGATGGACTTCTTCTCATTGTCTCTGACAGCCCTGAGGGGCCTCGCGGGAATGCCGAGGGCGAGTGTGTTCGAGGGTATCACGGCCCTTGGCGAGACTAACGCCCCTGACCCGATGATCGAGCCCTCCCCCACCTCGGCGCCATCCAAGACTATGGCTCCTATCCCCACCAGGGCCCCGGCCCCTACGGTGGCTCCGTGGACGATGGCGCCGTGGGACACGATGGCCTCGTCTCCTATCTTCACGGGGTAGCCCACGGGGGCCTCCACGATGCAGTTCTCCAGGATTGTGACTCTGACCCCGATCTCTACCGCGTCGTCGTCACCCCTGATGACGGCTCCATTCCAGACGTTCCCACCCTCTTTTATGGTCACATCGCCTATGACCCAGGAGCCGGGGGCGAGGAACACCGACTCGTCCACCCGGGGTTTCTTCCCGTCGAAATCGACCTTGGACATGACTATCCCTTCCAACCAATATGGGCATACGCTCCTCGAAAAAGATTTACGCAGACAGAGCCAAACTCGCCAACAGATCGTCGATGTTAGGATGTATCTGAACTAGTTCGCCGACTGACGTTCATTTTACAATGGGATTCAGACCAGGAGAAAGCCCTCCCAGAACCCCTATGGCGAAAGAGAGTCAGGGGGGAGATGAAATAGACTATCAGCGGCTCATCTTGAGCATGCGCTCGATGGGGATGCGGGCCCTTCCCGCGATGACGTCAGGCACCTTTACCACGGGGGCCTCGTTCAGCAGAGCCTCGAGGGTGTTCTCCAGGGTTATCCTCTTCATGGCCGCGCACTCGGCGTACCGCCTCGCCGGAAGGAAGTTCTTCCCCGGTATCTCCCTCCTGAGGCGGTCGACCATGCCGACTTCGGTGGCTATGATGAAGACCTTGGCGTCGGACTCTTTGCATCTCCTGTACATGCCCCCCGTCGACAGGATATGGTCCGCCTTGAGCTGGAACTGGGGCTCGCACTCCGGGTGGACTAGGAGCTCCGCTTCTGGATACTTCATTTTCAACTTTATGGCCTCGGAGCCGTCTCCGAGGAAGCGGTGGACGTTGCAGTAACCGTTGTCAGGGACTGGGATCACGGTCTTGTCTGGGTTGCGCTGGGAGACGTACCAAGCCAGGTTCTTGTCGGGGCCGAGGAGTACGGTGTCTGCACCCAGCTGGGCTACGATCTCGACTGCGTTTGCCGATGTGCAGGTGATGTCCGCCTCAGCCTTGGCCTCGGCGAGGGTGTTGACGTAGAGGACTACAGGGGCCCCGGGGTTGGCTGCCTTGTACTGCTTCAGGACCCCCACTGGGAGCATGGAGGCCATGGGGCACCGGGCGCCGGTGTCCGGGATGACCACCGTTTTGTTGGGGTTGAGGATTGATGCGGTCTCCGCCATGAAGCCCACACCGCAGAAGACGATGAACTCCTTGTCGGCCACGCCCTGGGCCTTCCTGCAGAGCTCAAGGCTGTCCCCGACGAAGTCGGCTATCTCCTGGATCTCGGGTATCTGGTAGTTATGGGCGAGGAGGAGGGCATTCTTCCCCTCCTTCAGCTCTGTGATCTTACCCTGGAGCTCCGATGCGTCCACGCTATACCATCTCTATTTCGAGCTTTACGTCCAGGCTCCTCACGGAGTGGGTGAGACTGCCCATGGAAACAACATCCACTCCGGAGGACGCATAGTCTGCAAGGTTCTCCTCGGTGATGCCCCCAGATGCCTCGAAGAGCCTTCCCTCCCTCAGTCCTTTCTCCTGAAGCACCAGTAGGCACCTCTGAATCTCATCGGGGTTCATGTTGTCAAACATGACAATGTCAGCGCCCGCACCGGCGGCCTCGGCGGCTTCCTCCGTGCTCCGGACTTCCACCTCTATCTTCTTAGTGAAGCTCACCCTTTCCCTGGCCCTCCTGATGGCCTCGGAGATTGAGGGGACGAGCCCCAGGTGGTTGTCCTTGATCAGGACGCAGTCATCCAGCCGGAACCTGTGGGTGTCCCCTCCTCCAAGCTCCACGGCCACCTTGTCCAGCGCCCTCAGACCTGGAACAGTCTTCCTGGTGGCGGCCACCCGCACGGACGGATTGGCCTTCGATGCGATGGCCTGAGCCCTTGCGACCGCGGTGGCGATGCCCGACATTCGGCCCACGATGTTCAGGGCGGTCCTCTCCCCTGAGAGCAGCGACCTGGCAGGCCCCTCGACCTTCATCAGGGTCTTCCCCGCCGGTACCCTCACCCCGTCGCCGACGAGAAGCTCCACACTGCATCCGAGGATGTCGAAGACGATCCGAACCTCCTCTAAGCCAGCGGTCACCCCCTCCTCCTTGAAGAATAGACGGGCTCTGGCCTCCTGGTCTTCATCTACGAGGGCCTCAGAGGTGATGTCCCCCTGGCCGATGTCCTCTCTGAGGAACTCCTTGATCCGTTCCTCCTCTAAACGGTTGGCACCCATATCGCTTCGCCTCACCCTTCCACGCCGAGTTTTCTGATCGAGAGTTAGAGCTCTCATTTAAATATTGAGGCGTTCGGGGAATGCTTTTATCCTCCTCGAGGGATGAAACGTCGGTTGATCGGGTTGGATTACCGGAGGTTTCTGGTGGAGGTGGGCACAGGCATCGATCTCCACGGGGAGGACGAGACCAAGGCGGCCCAGAGGGCGGTGAAGGACGCCATCAGCCACTCCAGCATGGTGGGGCTGATGCAACTTTTCAGAGTTGAGAGCTTCGAGGAGCTGGAGGAGGCGCTGATGGTGGACGTGACGGTGGCGACGCCGACACCCGACAATGTGGACGGCGATGCAGTCCTGAGCATCCTACCCGAGGGCAAAAGGAGGATAAACGTCGTCGAGGGCGGGGTGAGGTTCCCCGTTCCATCCACATCCGACGAGGCGAGGACCCACAGCATCGTCATGGCAAACGCAGTGATCGTGGTCCTCGTGGACGTGGACAGGCTGGAGAGAAGGTGAACCTTATCTCCAACTTGTGTAGTCCCTGGCGGTTCAATTCACGGCGTTGAGGCTGGATCCGGACTCCGTATGCGGTATGACGCTCACGGTCTTCTCGTCCGGTTCCGCTCCTCAATCGGTCGATCTGATCTTGTCGAACTCCATCGGAGATGCCCCGCGCATGCTAGGGGATTACTCGTAGAGCCAGGCCTCGTCGATCCTCTTGTAGCTGACGAGATCGCTCTCGTCGAAGTAGATGGAGTACTCCATCAGCGCGTTCTCGTCCGAGTCCCCGGCGTGGATGACGTTCCTGCTGATCTCCAGGGCGTAATCACCCCGGATGGAGCCGGGCGTGGCGTCTGCGGGATCGGTCGCGCCGACGAGCTTGCGGGTGTGCCTCACAGCATCCCTACCTTCGACAACCATGACGACCACGGGCCCGCTGGTGATGAACTTGATCAAACCCTCGTAGAAGGCCTTCCCCTCATGGATTTCGTAGTGCTTCTCCGCCTGCTCCGGGGAGATTTGGAGCATCTTGAGGCCTATGATCTTAAGGCCCGCCCTCTCGATCCTCGTAACGGTCTCTCCGATAAGTGCCCTGTGCACGCCGTCCGGTTTGATCATGATGAACTCTCTTTCCATTTGTCTCACCTTAAGGATCTTGCTGTGTTTCGTGATGAATTGGGAGGATTCCTACTTATCTGTGATGGTCGCGGGCGTCCGTTATCTCTTAATGATACGCTGGAAGTAGTCCACTATCTTTCCGTGGATGGGGATGCCAGTGGCATCGATCAGGGCGGTGTACCCCGGGAAGCAGTTGGCCTCAAGGATGCAGGGTTCCCCGTCGGGGGTGGGGAGGACATCTAGGCCCGTGATCTTCAGACCCACGGCCTCGGCCACCTTGATGGATAGCTCGTCGTAGACGGGGTCGTCGAAGGCCTCCGCGAGGCCCCCTGCGCTCACGTTGTACCTGAAGTCATCGGGGTTGGACCTCTTCTCCCTGCCCACCACCTCGCCGTCCACCACCATACACCTGATGTCGTAGCCCAGGTTGGGGATGAACTCCTGGAGGTAGAAGACCCCCTGCCCGTGGGCTCGGTTGTACCATGAGAGGAACTGGAGGAGGTCCGCCCGGCTCCGGATGCGGTCTAGCCGGATCACCCCGACGCCTCGACCCTTGCACAGGGGTTTGAGGACGACGGTCTTCCCAGAGTCTAGGAGGTCAGACGCGAACCCGTGGGCCTTGTCTATGTTCTCGGTCACCAGAGTCCTTGGATGAGGAATGCCCAGCCTGCTCAATTGGATGGTGAGGTGCTCCTTGGAGTACTGGAGCATGCTGTCCACCGGATTGATCACGGTGCCCACTTGGCGCTCGAGCTCCTTCAGGAGGAGGTACCTGTGGACGAGCTCGAAGGTGGACCCCCTGTTGAGCATGTTGCTGGGGACGTAGACGAGGTCGGCGTCGAACTCTGGGATGTCGGGAACCGATATGTCCCAGGGGGCCCTGAACCGGGTCTTCACTCCCCGAGCCTTCAGCTCTCCCAGGACCAGCTGGGTCTCCGTCACGGTGGGGTTGTCGGTGAATATGAGGACGGTCAAGAGAATCCCTCAAGGCAGAGACTGACTAGCTTGCTTTAAAGCGTTTTCAGCCCCTCGAAGAGGATTATATACCCTGAGGAGGGAGTAATAAGCGGAAATATTATGGTCAACCCATACGAAGAGCTGGACAGGAGGATCCTCGGCCAGGTCTACGGGAGCACCGAGACCATGGACAACCTAGTGGTCCTCTGCGACGAGTATAACAGCAGGTGGCCCGGCTCAGGGGACGATAAGGCGTCCTGCGAGTACATGGTAGGGAAGCTGGAGGAGTACGGCCTAGAGAATCCCCACATGGAAGAGTTCACCCACCCAGGCTGGATCAGGGGCTCCTCGACACTCAGAGTGACGGAGCCCAAGGAGAGGGAGATCCCCTGCATCGCCCTCCCCATGAGCTGCGAGGGGGAGGCGGAGGCCGAGCTGATCTTCCTGGGGGACGGCCCTGTGGAGATCTATGAGGAGCAGAAAGAGGAGATCGAAGGAAAAGTCGTCATGGTGACGAGCAAAACCCCGCTGGGTATGACTCGCGCCCTCCACAGGAGCGAAAAGTACCAGAGGAGCGTGCTAGCGGGCGCTGCGGGATGGATCTTCATGAACCACTACCCCGCCTACGGCCCCCCCACGGGAGGCATCAGCCCGATCATCCCCGCCGTGGGCGTCAGCTACGAGGAGGGGAACTACCTTGCAAGGCTCCTGAGGCGTCAAGGAAAGGTCAAAGTCAAGCTGGAGACACGGTGCAAGAACCTGAACGTGAACACCTGGAACGTGGTGGCCGACCTCCCAGGCGCGGGAGACGACGACGAGATGTTGGTCTACGGCGCCCATTACGAGGGACACGACATCGCCGTCGGCGCCCTAGACGATGCCACGGGGGCCGTCTGCGTCATGGAAGTCGCCAGGGTCCTCTCCCAGGAGAGGGAGCACCTGAAGCGGCCTATGAGGTTCCTCCTCTTCGGCTCCGAGGAGATCGGCCTCTTCGGCAGCCGGGCCTACGTGGAACAGCATCCGGAGGAGATGGATCGGATAAGATTTATGCTCAACTTCGACGCCGCGGGCAGAGCCGGACGCCAGGGCTTCATCCTCCACGGCTGGCCCGGGCTCGAAGCCTTCTTCGA
>JAUWBQ010000137.1 GCA_030601645.1 Candidatus Bathyarchaeota archaeon
CGAAGGAACAGGAAGATCGACATTTCCGAAGTGGTCTTTCGCCGTGGATCGGAACCCCTCGGGGACAATTTGTACACATTTGAATGATGATTACTGGTTTAAGCCGCCGAAGGCACCACGTGTACTCGTCAACTTTAATTAACATATGACACGTTCTACATATCGATGAGCGTAATCTTCAGACGAAACTCAACGATGGGCAGGCCCCTTTACCCCAATACTCTCCAACGGACCTGTGGTAATGTGAATCCTTCTGTTCTCATAGAGTGTCTAACCCGAATTCATGCGGAGTAATCGAGTCATGAGCGATGCGCATGTGGAGTTGGTGGTGGGATCGGTGTCGTGCGACATGTGTGACGGCCGAGAGCTAGTCCACGATCAAGTCAGCGGCGAGATAGTCTGCGCCAGATGCGGATTCGTCAAAACGGACAGCAGCCTCTACAAGGGTCCGGAGTGGAGGGCCTTCACCCCAAGGGAGAGCGCCGCCCGCGAAAGGGGCTCCCCGACATCCTTCGCGTCTTTGGATGGAGGCTTCTTCACGAGCTTCAAGGCGATCAAGGACGCCAAGGGGGCGAGGTTGACCCCCGAGGAGCTGCAGAAATGGAGGAGGCTGAGGCGTTTCGATTTCAGGGCCAAATCCGAAGACAACAAAACAAGGAACTTCAGTCAGGCCATGACCGAGATAGAACGTTACTCGGATAGTTTATACCTCCCCAGATACGCCAGGGATAAGACCACTTCCCTGTATCGTGATGCACTACGGAGGGACCTCATCAGGGGGAGGACGATATCGGACTTCGCCGCCGCCGCCATCTACGCGGCCTGCCGGCTCTTGAGGGTCCCCCGCTCCCTCTCCGAGGTCTCCAGGGCGAGCGGGAGGAACAGGAAGGACGTGTCGAGGACATACAGGCTCCTGGTCAGAGAGTTCGGCCTCAAGATGCCCGTTGACGATCCGATCAAGTTCGTCCCCAGGCTCGCCTCGACCCTCAAGATCAGCTTGGACTCGGACAAGAGGACAGTCGAGATCCTCCGGGGCGCCGTGAAGCGAAGGATCCACGTCGGTAAGGATCCCCGTTCGATGGCCGCTGCCGCCCTCTACCTCGCCTGCAAGTCCAATCATGAGAAGAGGACCCAGAAGCGGATCGCAGACGCCGCCGGGGTCTCCACGGTCTCCATGAGGAACAGGCTCAGGGAGCTAGAGGCCTTTTTTAGATGTTACTAAGAATCCCTTTCTCCATTACTTTGAGAAGAGAGCCGAACTGGAGTTGCCGGGTATTATGGGGTCCGTCAAGGATCGGGTCTGACCCCGAGCTCCAGGTCCACCTCGATCACGGAATTGTCCCTGAGGATGGTCAGGGTGACGACGTCCCCGGGCATGTGGTACCTCTCCAGGTTGACCACCAGTTCATAAAAGTCGTTGACCGTCTGGCCGTCCACGCCTATGATGATGTCCCCCCCTACACGCACCGTAAACCCATCCAAGTCCACATCCCGTTCGCCCCCCCTTACACCGGCGACGTCGGCGGGCCCCCCCTCCTCGACCTCCGAGACCAGCGCACCCTTCACGCTATCATCCAGGCCCATGTGTTCCTTGATCTCCGGGATGAGGCCCATCCCCCTGATCCCCAAGTAGGGGTGCTTGTACTCCCCCTCGGAAATGATGAACGGAACCTCCCTGGCGATCGTATCGGACGGTATCGCGAAGCCTATGCCTGAGAACTGCCCGGTCTCGCTGAGGATCGCCGTGTTCATGCCCACCACATTCCCCTCCATGTTCAGCAGGGGGCCACCGCTGTTTCCGAAGTTTATGGCGGCGTCAGTCTGGATGACGTCCACGATCACGTAGTCTCCCGGGGCGTTCATCTGCCTCCCCGTGGCGCTCACGATCCCGGCGGTCATGGTGTCCGCCAGGCCGAAGGGGTTACCCAGGGCTATCACCTGCTCCCCCACCAGCAGATCCTCGGAGGAGCCCAGCTTGACGGGCTGAAGGAGGTACGAGGGCACGTCGACGTCGATCACGGCCAGATCCACGTAGGCATCGGTTCCCACGAGCTCCGCGTTGACTATCGTCCCATCGATGAATGTGACGGTTATCCCCCCCGGAACCGCATCCTCGACCACGTGGTGGTTCGTGATGATCCTCCCCTCAGAGTCGTAGACGAAGCCCGAGCCCTGACCCCCGCCCGTCGACATCCGAACCTCGATGAGAACGACCGATCTCCGGGTCTGGTTGTAGATCTGGGTCAGCTCCAGATCTCTGGAGTAGTTCTGCTTCTGGATGTTGATGGTGTCCTTCAGTGTGGCTATCTCGTAGTTCACGCTGTTGAGCTGGAACTGGAGGGTCTCGATCTCCGCGTTGAGCTCTGAGACGTTCCGGTTCATCTCGTTCGTATAATAGACGACGACGGCGGCGTTGACGACGATCAGCGCCACAAACAGCAGGGGGAGCCAGCTCCTGCTGGGCTTCCTCCTTCCGCTGGACTCGAAAAACCACTCATCGCTCAAACCGAACCCTCCTGATACTTGTTCAGAGACTGAGATAAATAGCTTCTCGAAGACAGCATGAAAGGGCCATCCTTTGACTCGAAAACATAAAAATATGATAACCCTCGATTTGTTAGTCTAATGTGATGCATAAACAAAATCTCGACGAATACATCAAGACCCATCCTCACTTGGAATCCCTGAGGAAAGAGATCGACGATCTGAAAAAATCAGAAGCCGAGATACGTAACCTCCGGCAAAAAAAAGAGAGTGAACTACGGATGTTCCTTTTGAAAAAAGCACATGAAGCCGCAAAAAGGTTCAAGTAATTTTATAGACGGATCGATCCGGTCGAGATCAACACTTATACCGCTGGGTCTCTCGATATTTTCTGAACATGCGCCTCGCATCACTGTTCTCCGGCGGGAAAGACAGCACATACGCAACCCACCTGGCGTCGCCGAGAGGAGACGAGGTCGTCTACCTCGTCACGATGAAGCCCAGGCGGGAGGACAGTTGGATGTTCCACACGGTGAACATCGGCCTCGCCCCGACCATCGCCCGAGCCCTGGGCATCGAGAGTGTGACGGTGGATACATCGGGGGAGAAGGAGCGCGAGCTCGACGACCTGAGGCAGGCCCTGGAAGGCCTGGATGTGGACGGGTTGGTCACGGGCGCCGTGGCCTCCACATACCAGAAGAGCAGGGTTGACAGGATCTGCGACGAGCTGGGCTTGGAGCACGTGGCGCCCCTCTGGGGGAGGCCCAGCCCCGAGCTGCTGGACGAGGTCCTCGAGGCCGGTATGGAGTTCGTGATCACCGCCGTTGCGGCGAGGGGCCTGGACGAGGGGTGGCTGGGGAAGATTGTTGACCGGGCTGCCGCCCGTGAGCTCAAGGGGCTGAGCCGGCGCTACGGTTTCGACGTCTGCGGCGAGGGAGGGGAGATGGAGACCCTCGTCCTGGACGCCCCGTGGTTCGGGAGCCGGCTGAAGATCGTCAGGGCCAGGAAGACATGGGACGGGGTGAGGGGTAGCTACATCGTCGAGGAGGCCGAGTTGAGGCCCAGAGTCCCGAGACCCATAAAGGTTAAAAGAGGGAAGCCCTCTGAGGGGCTAGGAGAGAAAAGCGGTGAACGCCTGCCAAACAATCTAGGCCGCAAGGCCCAAGATGTCTCTAGATCAATCTCTCTCCGTTCTCGGCGGCCCTCCAAACGGCAGCTGGATCTAGGCGTATGGGTTGGCGCGTCAGCCGTTTCTAGGAACGAAAGATAGGTGAAAAGAAATGGATGAGAAGAAGGAAGAGGTCGTCTCCGAGGCCCTGAAGGCCGAGGAGAAGCTCAAGTCGATGTGGTACATCCTGGACCTAGAAGGGAACCTGGTGCCTGTGGATGAGTTCGACTACACAGGCTACGATAACCTGAAGACGTTCTCCGGCTACGAAGTGGAGAAGGACAGGACAGTGGACAAGGTGCCCCCCCACGTCACGTTGATGAGGAGCCTTGAGCTGGTCGACTACGAGCCCGCCTCCGACCCGGGAAACTTCAGGTACTACCCGAAGGGAAGGATGATAAAGGCGCTGCTGGAGGACTACGTCACAGGGATGGTCCTCGACTACGGCGGCATGGAAGTCGAGACCCCTATCATGTACGACATGAACCACCCGACCCTGGCCAAGTACCTGAACAGGTTCCCCGCCCGCCAGTATACTATCGAGTCCGACGACGACAGGTACTTCCTTCGGTTCGCAGCCTGCTTCGGCCAGTTCCTCATGGCTCACGACGCCACCATCAGCTACAGGGACCTACCGCTACGCATCTACGAGATGACCCGCTACAGCTTCCGCCGGGAGCAGCGGGGAGAGCTCGTAGGCCTCAGGAGGCTCCGGGCCTTCACGATGCCCGATGTCCACGCCATGTGCCGGGACCTTCCCCAGGCCAAGGAGGAGTTCATGCGCCGCTACCAGCTGGTGGAGGACACCCTCTCTGGCATAGGCTTCGAGATGGATGGCTTCGAGATGGGCCTCAGGATGACCGAGGACTTCTGGGATAAGAACAAGGAGTTCGTCAGGTCCTTCGTGAGGAGGTTCGGGAAGCCAGTGCTGCTGGAGCTGTGGAAGGAGAGGTTCGCCTACTTCATCCTCAAGTACGATGTCAACTTCATAGACGCGCTGGACAAGGCTTCCGCATTGGCGACCGACCAGATTGACGTGGAGAACGGCGAGAGGTACGACATCACCTTCATGGACGAGGACGGACGGGAGAAGCACCCGCTGATCCTCCACTGCTCGCCGAGCGGTGCCATCGAACGCGACATCTACGCCCTCCTGGAGAAGGCCCACCTCGACATGAAGAAGGGGAAGAGGTCCATGCTGCCCCTGTGGCTCGCGCCCACCCAGGTGAGGATGATCCCCGTCTCGGAGGATCACGTCGCCTTCGCCGAGGGCGTCGCCAAGAGGCTGGCCCGGGGCAGGATCAGGGCTGACATGGACGACCGGGGCGAGACGG
>JAUWBQ010000152.1 GCA_030601645.1 Candidatus Bathyarchaeota archaeon
CAGCTTGAAGAGGGCGCCCGGCCTGGAGACAGGGAGCATGAGGGTGTTCCCGGGCCTGATATCCGGACAGTCCATGTTCCCCCCGTGGCGGCCGGGGGAGAGGCTCGTGATGGCCTCGAACCCCGGGGAGACGCCTATCGTTCCCACGAACGGGTCCGCCGCGATCTCGAAGGTCCTACCGTCGTCGGTCTCGTAGGCGATCTTCCCATCCGAGATGGCACATGTCTTCCTCTTGGGCTCGAACAGGTTCAGCCAGCCCTCCAGAGAGCCGAAGCCGGGTATTATGGCCACGGTCCCCTTCTCGGGCAGCTCAATGTCCAGGACCTCAACCAATAGGGTGTCCCCAGGCTCAGCCCCCTCGACGTAGATTGGCCCCGTGACTGGGTTGGTCACCCGGCTCAGGGCGCTCCAAGTCTCTACTTCCACAGTCTCCCCCGGCTCGACTCTGGCTATTGGAGGCGCATGGGGGCCGAGGACGGAGTCGATGAGGAGCTCCAGCTCTTCGGCGGGCTTCTTCTTTATCCTCCTGACCATCGGGTTATCACACCTGTGTTGGGTAGGGTGGACGATAAAATACTTCCCAATGCACTCCGCTGAATAGGAAAGAATAAAAGCCGGTTCTATGCTCCTTAGTTTACGGTTCGACAGACAGGTCTGTCGAAAAGAGGTGAAAGACGTTTGGAATACATGTATGCCGCGATGTTGCTCCACAGCGCCGGCAAGGAGATCGACGAGTCTTCGTTAGGGAACATACTCAACGCCGCGGGGATATCCCCTGACACCGTCAGGGTGAATGCCCTCGTTGCCGCCCTCGCAGAGGTGGACATCGAGGAGGCCCTCAAGGCCCCCGTCATCACCGCCGCCGCTGCCCCCGTCGCCGCCCCTGCCGCCCAGGAGGAGGAAGAGAAGGAGCAGCCCAAAGAAGAGGAGAAGGAAGAGGAAGAAGAGGACCTCCAGGGACTCAGCGCCCTCTTCGGGGTTTAAGCAAAGTTTTTTCCACTCCCTTAACCAATCCCCCTGCGGGAGTCTGAAAGACGTGGAAGTACCCCCAGACGAGTTTAGGCTGCCCTTCTTCCAGGAGATGGGCTACGTGAGGAAGCTCTGCCCCAGCTGCGGCCTTCACTACTGGACCTTGGACCCGGATGCGGAGAACTGCGGGGACGCTCCCTGCGTCGACTACACATTCATAGGCAACTCACCGGTAAACAAGCCCTACACAGTGGCGGAGATGAGGGAGAAGTTCCTCAGCTTCTTCGAGGAGAGAGACCACCTCAGGGTCAACCCCTACCCTGTCGTAGCCCGGTGGAGGGACGACCTGATGATCACCATAGCCAGCATCGTCGACTTCCAGCCCTACGTCACCGAGGGCATACTGCCGCCCCCGGGCAACCCCCTGGTGGTCAGCCAGCCCTGCATCAGGTTTGAGGACATCGACCTGGCCGGCTACACGGCGGGGCGCCACCTCACATTCTTCGAGATGGGAGGCCACCACGCCTTCAACTACGAAGGAGAACCCCAGATCTACTGGAAGGACCAGACCGTCAGATACCACCACGAGCTCCTCACCAGGGACCTCGGGGTCCCCGACGAGATTGTCACCTACAAGGAGGGGCTCTGGAGCGGCGGCGGTAACGCGGGCTTCGACCTAGAGGGCTGCGTGGGCGGCCTCGAGGTCTCCACCCTGGTCTTCATGATGTACCGGGTGATCGGGGAGAGGATGGAGCCGATGCCCATCAGGGTGGTGGACACAGGCTACGGGATGGAGCGGTGGGCCTGGCTGAGCCAGGGCTCCCCAAGCGCCTTCCACGCCATCTACGGCCCCGTCCTCGACGAGATCATGGGCTGGGCGGGCCTCAGCCCCGACGTGGAGCTCCTCCAGGAGACCGCCAAGTACTCCTGCCGCATCACCTCCGGGGACCGGGAGGCCGAGAGGCGGAAGATCGCCGGTCTCGTGGGCGTGGACCCTGCGGAGTTGGATAGGTTGCTCTCCCCTGTGGAAGCCGTCTATGCGGCCCTGGACCACTCGAAGAGCCTAACCTTCATCCTGTCTGAGGGGGTCGTCCCATCCAACGTCCGTGAGGGCTACCTGGCCAGGCTCCTCTACAGGCGCATCTACAGGCTCCTCAGGAGAGTCGGGATCGAGCAGAGGCTCCCCGACCTCGTCGACGTCCAGATCGAGTTCTGGGGAGGGGACTTCTCCCAGCTCGCGTTGATGAGGGACGAGATCCAGGAGATGATAGCCCACGAGGAGGGGAAGTACCGGGACACTCTCAGCCGGGGGAGTAGCCTCGTCAAGAGGTATCTCAGGAGGAGGAAGGAGGTACCCGTCGACCAGCTGGTCGAGTTCTATGACTCCCACGGCCTCACTCCCGACGACATCAGCGAGGCCGCGGCTGACTCGGGCGTCGAGGTAACGATCCCAGATGATTTCTACTCGTTGGTGGCCATGCGCCACCTGGGTGAGAAGGGTGAGGAGGACACCGCGGATGAGGACCTCGCGTCCAAGGTGGAGGGCATGGAGGGCACGCGTAGGCTCTTCTACGAGGACCCGTACCTCAAGGAATTCGAGGCGGAGGTCGTGGCGGTAATCGACGGCAAGCATGTCGTTCTTGACCGGACAGCTTTCTATGCGGAGGGCGGCGGTCAGATCTCGGACAGGGGATACTTGGAGAAAGACGGTGGACAGATGCAGGTGAAGGAAGTCCTGTCCGTTGAGGGAGTCATACTCCACGAGGTGGACGACGCCACAAGGGTGAAGGCGGGAGACAAGGTCAAGGGCTTCATCGACTGGGAGCGGCGCATGGCCCTGATGAGGGCCCACACCGCGACCCACCTGGTGCTGGGGGCGGCCAGGAGGGTGCTCGGTGAGCACGCCTGGCAGTCAGGCGCCCAGAAGGGGGTGGAGACCAGCCGCCTCGACATCAGCCACTACAAGAGGCTTACCCGAGAGCAGGTGGAGGAGATCGAACACCTCGCCAACAGGGTGGTCCGGGAGGGCCGCCCCGTATCCTGCCGCTGGATGCAGAGGGACGAGGCCGAGGCCGAGTACGGCTTCAAGATCTACCAGGGGGGCGTGGTCCCCGGGAAGGATATCAGGATCGTCGAGGTGGAGGGGGGCTGGGATGTCGAGGCCTGCGGGGGCACCCACCTGGCCAACACCTCGGAGGCGGGCCTCATCAAGATCGTGAACACCGAGAGGGTGCAGGACGGCATCGAGCGGCTCATCTATGCCGTTGGCCCATACGCTTTGAAGGAGGTCCAGAGGCGGGAGCGGAGCCTGATGGAGGTCGCAGAGGCCCTGGGTGCCCCCATTGACAAAGTGGTCGAATCGATCCATAACACTGTGGAGAACGCCAGGGGGATGAGGAAGCAGCTTGAAGCCCTCCAGCAGGCGGCTTCGATGCAGACAGCGGAGGCCCTATTGGCCGAGGCCGTCGATGTGGGAGGCGTCAGGTTGATCGTCCATCAAGACCAAGTAGATCCCGAATTCCTCATCGAAGTTGGCAACGCTCTCGAAGAGTTGGATGGGGACGTTGTAGCCGTGATGCTCTCAGCCCCCCAAGGAAGATTCCTAGTCAAGGCGGGGGAGGGTGCCATCTCCAAGGGGGTCCACGCCGGCAAGCTGACCACCAAAGTCGCAGAGGTCATCGGGGGCCAGGGAGGCGGGCAATCCTATTTCGGCCAAGGAGGCGGAGGCGACCCAGAAAAGTTCAAGAAGGCAGGCGAAGCGATAAAGAAAGCCCTGAAGTCTCAGCTGGGCTGAGGCCTGTCCGCAACTATTTTTACTCACAACCTTTATTCCCATACCCATCGAGAAATACTCGAAAAGATCAAAGGTAGATGGCAGAATGGTTGACTGGAAGCAGATCGAGGAGAAGTGGCAGAAGAGGTGGGCGGAGGCCAAGGCCTTCGAGGCCGACCCGGACCCGGGGAAGCCAAAGTACTACCTGACCGTCGCCTACCCCTACCCCAACGCGCCCCAGCACATAGGCCACGGCCGGACCTACACCCTGACCGATGTCCACGCTAGGTACAGGCGAATGCAGGGCTACAACGTCCTCTTCCCCATGGCCTTCCATTACACGGGTACCCCGGTCATAGCCATGGTGGACAGGCTCATTGAGAAGGACCCGAACCTCATCGATACCTTCCTAAACATCTACAACGTCCCAGAGGAGAGCCTCCCCGATCTGGAGACCCCGGTGGGCATGGCCCGCTATTTCGCCGATGAGATCAAGGCGGGCATGAAACGAATGGGATTCAGCATCGACTGGCGCCGGGAGTTCACCACCATCGACCCCTACTACACCAAGTTCATCGAGTGGCAGTTCGCCAAGCTCCAGCAGAAGGGCTATATAGTCCAGGGGAGCCACCCCGTCGGCTGGTGCCCCGGCTGCGGAAACCCCGTCGGACAACACGACACCATCGGGGACAAGGAGCCGGAGTTCGAGGAGTTCACAGTCATCAAGTTCCGTAGAGGCGACGAGGTCTACCCCGCCGCCACACTACGGCCTGAGACCGTCTTCGGAGTCACCAACATGTGGCTTAACCCCGAGGCTGAGTACGTCAGGGCCAGCGTCGACGGCGAGAACTGGGTGATCAGCGCCGAGGCCGTGGAGAAGCTCAGGTTCCTGGGGCGCAAAGTCGAGGTCAACGAGGCCTTCCCGGGTTCCAAGCTCATCGGCCTG
>JAUWBQ010000235.1 GCA_030601645.1 Candidatus Bathyarchaeota archaeon
TCGTCCTGGAACCTGGTCTCGAAGGAGTCCCATCCGGCCATGTAGTAGGCCCTGTAGTGCTTTGAGACGTCATCGAACCCATAATCATCGAGCAGCTCTACCACCCGGGTCCTGTTGAGGCCCCAGACGTGGTCGGGGTCAACCATCTGGCTCAGCAGCCTCACGGGCGTGGGGGAGACCCACCAGCACAGCTGTCTGATGATCCTGTAATACTCCAATCCTATCCTGTCCACGACTCTCACGGGGAGAGCGGGGAGTAGGTGCTCAAGCTCCAGCAGTTGGGCGAGGTCGTCGGCGCGAACCTCGTCATCTGGGCGCCTCACCCCGGGCTTGACCTCTCCGTGGAGGACCATTATGGAGGACGGGTCGTGGGGCACCCAGCCGGGCTCTAGCTCCTCCATGGTGACGATCTGGGGGCGGGGGATGTGGAGGTGCTCGGGGCGCCTCTCCTTGAACATCTCTTTGTAGAGCCTTGTGAGTCCAAGGGCCGCGATGAAGCCTTCAGGGTCCGGGGTGAAGAGGGGTCTGTCGGCCATCGTTTTTACGTGGATATCAACGTCGCTGATCAGGGGTACGTAGTCGAGGGGGGACTCCCATTTCCTCAGGGTGGAGCCCTTCACGTAGGCGAAGTCCACGACGTCTCCAAGCTTCTCCCCTATCAGCTTCCTCCATATCTCGATGGATGCATCAACGTCTGCTCTGGCCTGGGTCAGCATTGCCTCGTCGACCATTCCGACTCCCATTTGGTCCGGTGACTTTAATAATAGAGTGATGGTTTCCAACCGGACTCGAACCGTTGTGTGCGTCAGGATACGGTCGAACAGTTGAACCGGAAGATGCACAGAACAGTCAGAAATTCTCAACCGATTGTGAAAAGGGTCATTCTAAGATGTTCAAGCGCCGGGGCGGGATTTGAATCCACGCTCTCTATCCGGCCTAATGCGAGTCGTTATGAGGCCATCGACTCAACTTCTTGACAGGAGTCCGTTTGAATGTCACTGGACAAGTAGAAAGTGAACCTTGACGGACACCTTTATAATATTTGACATCATAAATAGATAATATGACATCAAAAATAGATAAGTTGATGGGCTCTAAGACTAGGGTTACGCTACTCTCGAAGTTCATGATGGATCCTCACAGGCGATACTACATACGTGAACTCTCGAAGCTCCTGAACATACCTTACGGTATGCTGTATAGGGAGGTGAAGAACCTGGTCTCATTGGGTATAATCACCGTGGAGAAGAAGGGGAAGATAAGCCTGTTGTCAGTGAATACGGATCTCCCGTACTTCGAAGAACTGAGGGGATTGATGATCAAGACGGCGGGGTTAGGCGATATGATAAGGGATGCTCTCTCAGGATTTGTAGGAATCAGATATGCCCTGATCTATGGCTCGTTTGCGAGCGGAGAGGAGACCGAGAGAAGTGATGTGGATCTGCTTGCTGTTGGAGATATCGACGAAGAGGATCTTCTGATGGCGATGAGTGGGGTTGAGAAGAGTGTGGGCAGGGAGGTCAATTACATTCTTTGGAGCGAGGATGAATTCTTGAAGAGGGTCAAGGAGGAGCTCCACATATTAGCCGACATATCGCTGAAACCTGTGTTAATGTTGGTTGGGGATGAAGATGAGTTTAGAAGAACTATTAAGAAGGAGAACTATACGGAAAATTAAGCCAGATAAAAGGCTGGCGACAAGATCTTTGATGCGGGCTCGAAGAGATATAGAAACCGCTAAAACTCTCATAGAGAACGAAAAACTCGACTGGTCCCTGGCCGTATCCTATAACTCCGTGCTTACAGCCGGAAGGGCGCTGATGTTCAGCAGAGGTTACAGAACATCGAGCACCGGAGGACACAGGGCGGTGGTGAAGTTCCTTAACCTATCACTCGAATCCGAAGCCAAGGACAGGATGATTATTATTTTCAACGGAATGAGAAAGAAGAGGCACAGGATAGTATACGAGGAGATGGACATAGTCACGGAGAAAGAGGCCGAACAAGCGCTCAAATGGGCTAAAGAATTCGTTGAAAGGATATTCGAGAGGGTTAGAACGTAAGAGTAAAAGACTTGCAATCTGGATAAAAAGGCATGTTCGTGTCGGGTTTTAGTCCAATATCGGAGCTATGCGTCGAGGGCGGGATTTGAACCCACGCTATCTATCCAGCTATGACTCCATACCACGCGCGCGAACTGGGACGGATGCAGTCGGCACTCAGAGTCGGCAAGTAAAAAAAACCCGATCACGTTTCAAGCATCTTTTCCAACAGGTGCTCGGCGCGCACGGTGTTAAAGACGGCACACTCGCAACACTTGCCCATGATCCTTGCGGCTTCTCTGGGGGTCAACCGCCGCAGCTTCACGTATTCGATCATCTTGCGGATGAGGTTGAACGAGACCAGGCCGTGGCCGCAGAGGGTGTTGAAGACCAGGATCTCTCTTTCAGGGAGACGGTCCCGCGACCCCCAGAAGCCGAGGGACTGCTCGACGCTGTGCCGTTCGGTCCCG
>JAUWBQ010000193.1 GCA_030601645.1 Candidatus Bathyarchaeota archaeon
GAGGGCCCCCTCCTTGTTCAAGGTGCCCCCGATCACCTCGTCCCCCGCCGACTTGACCACGGGGATGCTCTCCCCTGTGACCATGCTCTCGTCCACCGAGGAGGTCCCCTCCAGGATCTCGCCGTCCAGGGGGACCTTCTCCCCGGGCCTCACGATGACCACGTCGAAGGGCATCACCTCCTCGACGGGCACCTCCTCCTCCGTCCCGTCCTCCTTGAGGAGCCGGGCTATGGGGGGCTGGAGATCGAGGAGCCTGCGGACGGCCTCTGAGGCCCTCCCCCTCGCGATCTCCTCAAGGAGCTTGCCCACCAAGATCAGCGCAATGATCATGGCCGCCGTGTCGAAGTAGACCTCGTTGCTGGGAGCCAGACCAGGGAAGAAGACGACGATGGTGCCGTAGACCCACGCCGTCGTGGTCCCCACCACGATGAGGGTGTCCATGTTCATGGTCCTAGCCTTCGCGGCCCCCCACGCGCCCCTGTAGTATCTCCACCCCGCGATGAACTGCACGGGGGTCGCGAGGAGAAACGCCCACATCTGCTTCGAGAGCAGGGGCAACGGGCCCCGGTAGAACATGATGGCCATCGTCAGAAGCCCCAGGCCGAGGCTGAAAGCGACCATACGCTTCAGGGCGGTGCGCTCCTCTTCAGGCTGGACGAATGTGAGCATGCAGGACTCGCTGCAGAAGTAGTAGGTCTTCCCGTCCACCTCCGCGGTGAACGCTGCGTGCTCCTCGTCGACGAACATGCCACATACAGGATCTCTAGCCATGCGAAATACCAGTGAATCCTGAATCAGGGCTCCATTTAAGAGTTCATTCCGCGCAGAAGCGGAGGGATCATTTTTCCACGGATTATAAACCCTCAATAATCGCCGAAACACTACTTGACCAATGGTATCCGAGAAGGAAGTGAAAGGAGAGAAGATCTTCATCTGCGACATCTGCGGTCTCGGTTACAGGGAGAAGGAGACCGCTCGGAGCTGCGAAGATTACTGTGACAGGTACAAAAGTTGCAGCATAGAGATCACCAAGGATGCCGTGTACTTCCCCGAGCCCAACGCTGAAAAAATTGGATAACCTAAGGCCTCTGGCCTGGCTTCAGCCATTCAACAATCTGGATCCTGTTTGAGTTATAGTGTTTCTCAGCGGTGATCACCCCTCGACGAAGGAGTTTGACCATCACCCTGTGGGTCTTGACTCCTCAGTTCAGCCGGGCCTTTCACCTTGGTGAGAGTGACGTCACAAAACAGCACCTGGATCCCCCCTGAGCAAAGAGGGTGTCATCCCTATAATCTGTGCATCTCAGGGAACAATATATGTCGGGCTTCCGTAACTTTTCCCGAGGCCTAACACCTATGAGGGGCAGAAAGAGGGAAAAAACGGAGAGGGATGAGCTCGTCAGCTTGCTCTTCCTCGCCCTTCTCTTCTTCGTGCTGCTGGCGGGAAGGGAGCTCGGGAGCATCTACAACGGCTACGGGGAGATCTCCCGGCTCTCGGTGCTCTTCCAGTTGGACGAGGGGGAGCTGGCAGGCTACGTGGAGGGCGTGCTCGGAGGGGAGGAGCCGGACCTAGACGTGGGGATCTCGCTCACTCTGCCTTCGGTCAGGAACGTCGAGGGGATCGTCACCGAGATGCCGGACTATGCGCGGAAGTGGCTGATCAGCGTCGCCGTGAGCCCCATCATCGTGAGGCAGCCCGAGATCTCGGACGTGGAGATCCGGCTGCTTGTGGAGGGGGAGGAGATCCACTTCCAGCGGTTCCCATCCGAGAAGGAGAAGGTACCATACATCTCGCTGCTCGAACGATCGTTCTCCCTCAGAATCGAGGATGTGGAGGGATTCCGGGAAGCCGTGAGGGAGGCCTCGGATCTCCACGGGGGGGAGGTCGAGGTGACTTTCACCGGGCGCGCCCTCCTCCACGTCCTCTTCCTCAAGGACTGGCTGCCCTTCTCCACGACACGCTACCCGCTGGTTCGGATCCCCCATGTTGAACTGGAATCCTCTTGGTGGGTGGACTCGGAGGGGAAAACCAAGATCCAGACGCAGACCGGTCAAACGACCTTAATCCAGTTCAGGATAGCGAACCCGACCAGGGTCCACTCCATCTCCGAGAACGTGACGGTCACAGTACACAAACAGGGTTCGGAAGAACCGATCCATACTTCGTGGAAGATCACCCCGGTGGCGCCCGGCACCACAGCCACATACGTATTCCCGTTCACCCCGGAGGAGCCCGGGGTCTACCGCTACAGTCTCGAAGCCAAGGGCGGTCTCACTCTGGACAAATCCGACTCTCCAAGTCTCCAGGTGGATGACGGTTGACCCTTGGACGCCTGTGTTGCCCAAACCTTTTAAAAAAAAACGTGCGCGAAGCGGGGATATCTACACTGACATCCGGATGCCATGAGAAGAATGGCTCCTGATGGCGCTTCAAGAAATCATCCTTCCATCATCAACTGTGCATGACCGATGAATGTTAAGTATTGATTATGGAACAACATATACGATCTCAAATGAAGGCTTCTCTACCCGATGAGCTGTACGCGGATCTTGTCTTGGTTAACGGCCATGTCCTCATGGTGGACTCCAGAGACTCCGTCGCGGACGCCGTGGCCGTGAAGGGAAACCTGATCCAAGCGGTCGGGGCCAACGAGGACATATACGAGCTGGTTGGGGCCAAGACCGAGGTCATAGATCTCAAAGAAAGAACACTGCTCCCCGGCCTCATCGACTCACACATGCATCCTGGGTCCTACGGGGTTTTCAAGACTAGGGGTGTGCAGTGCGGTCCGGACATCGAATCCATCGAGGAGCTCCTGTCGAGACTTGAGGAAAAAGCAGGGGCCACTCCGGATGGCATGTGGATCCTAGGCTACAGTCTGGACGACGTGAAGCTGGGCCGTTATCCCCGCAGGGAGGAGTTGGACATGGTCACCCCACGGAACCCCCTCTACATCCAGCGGAGGGACGGCCACATAGGCGTCACCAACAGCAGAGCACTGGAAATAGGGGGCATCACCAGGGAGACTCCCGATCCGCCTCATGGGAAGATCGACAGGGATGAAAAAGGAGAGCCCACAGGCGTCCTCAGGGAGCATGCGAAAGACCTAGTCTACTCGAAGATCCCGCCGAACACAGTGGAGGGCTACAGGGAAGGCTTGAAGCTTGTGAACGATGAGTTCGTCTCCCTCGGCCTCACCACCATCCACGCTTCGATGACAGACTCCAAGGAGTTCAAGGGGATGCAGCGGCTCCGGAGGGACGGCGAACTGAAGCTCAGGTTCTGCGTCCACGC
>JAUWBQ010000039.1 GCA_030601645.1 Candidatus Bathyarchaeota archaeon
TGTAGTCGTACATGCGGAGGATGATGTGGCCGTAGGCGGCGGCGTGGGCGACGTCGTCGGTGTAGATGGCCTTCACCTGGTAGGGGGGGTCGAAGGGGTCGGGCTTCCGGATCACAACCTCGACGCCCTCGTCCCTGTAGGCTTTGGCCATGTTCTCGTGGTGGTCTATGAGCTCGTCGAGGTCGGGCTTGAAGGACATCCTCCAGGCCGCCAGGGAGTCGCCGTGGGGCGGCCACGGTGTCGGCTTCCCCACCGTGAGGAACTCTTTCCCGGGGCGGTGGAGGAGCACCATCCTGAGCTTGCCGATGGTGGTGTTCGCTCGCCACCTCCTGCCCCAGTACTTGGGCATTTCCTCCTCGAACTCGGAGAGGATCTGCGGGTGGTACGTCTTGTACATGTCGTGTAGTTCTTCCGCTGGGTCCTTCTCCTTTCGTACAGCTCCCCTCATCACAATAACCACCCTACACTGCATGTTCAACGTATAAAAAACGTAGTCGGCTCATTTCCCGATCCCACATTGGATCGTAAGAGCCGTCGGATGACGGGCGTAGGAAACCCCCACACACAAATGGATTTCTAATCATCGAAGCAAGCACAATACGCAGGTAACGTCCTGATCGGGTGACACCGACTGCAAGGGTTAGAGATGAGAAGGTCGATGGGGTCCAATGGAGACGAGCCTCGTATAATCGAGTCTTGGGAGGGGGTGTGTGAGGAGTGAGCTCCTCCGACAGGCTGGACTTGGAAGCCCTGGCCTTCAGCCACGACGCCTCATCGGAGGGCCTCCCGCCGATAGACGAGATCGTCTCCAGCCTCAGCCAGCTGCGGGGGGACCTGGGCCACCTATTCGACCTAAAATCCGATGAGGATCAGGTCGTCTCCAGCCTCTTCCTGGTGCTGATGAAGCTCACACAACTCTTGCAATGGGCCCCTGTGGAGCCCTCGATTCTGCCTGTCGAGCTGGGGGCAGTGGAAAGTGCCCACGTCACGCCCGAGGGCACGCTGATATTTTTTCGCAATGACGGGGAGATCGGGACTCTCGATCTCTCGGAATTTGACAACAGGGATGTCTTGGTCGAGGTCGTGCGGGACCTCACGCCCAAACTGAAGGATATATTGGAGAACCCACCGAAAGTCGAAGAACCGGTGATCGAGGAGCCAGAGCCTGAACCTGAGCCGGTTCTGGAAGAACAGGTGACTGAAGAGGAAGCGGAGGCCGAGGAGCCCATCGTGGAGGAGCCTCCCATGATGGATGAGCCTGTCATAAAAAGGGAGCCGGAGGAGCAGATCGTCGAAGAGCCACCGGAGCCTCCGATCCCCGAGCTGCCCCCCGTGGAAAAAACGGTGGAGAGGCCTCCCGTTAAGAAGAAAAAACGCAAGCCTAAACTCAAGATGAAGAAACCTAGGGCTCGAAAGGTCGACCTGTTGTGGGCCATCCTCAGGGGCCAGAGAGGGGACTCCCTCCAAGAGATACTGGAGTACAGGGCAAAGAGGGAGGAGGAAGAGAGGGAGCTATTGGATGACCTGAAGAAACATCAAGTTCTCAAACTGGAGGGACAAGACGGATTCGTTGACAGGCTGAAGAGGGTGTTCAAGAGGTCCCGAGAAAAGAAACAGTAAGCCGTTCTTTGACCGGGATGAGGAGTCACCGTCCCTAAGGGGAGATATAAAAGGTTTGACCGCGATTAATTACCGGTGAAACCATGAAGCTTGAATGGCTGGGACACGCCAGCTGGAAGGTCAAGGCGGGAGACAAGACCATATACATCGACCCCTATCAGGGGGACTACGACGAGGAGGCCGATCTTATACTCGCGACCCACTCCCATATGGATCACTGCGATCCGTCCAAGGTAAACGCGGTGAAGGGAGAAGACACGGTCGTCGTGGCGCCCGCCGACTGCGCCGCGAAGATTGGAAGCCCCGTGAAGAGCCTCAAGCCCGGGGAGAAGGCGATATTCGGTGACATCGAGATCGAAGCGGTCGAGGCCTACAACGTGAAACGGTTCAGGTCGCCCGGGGTGCCTTTCCACCCGAAGGGGTTGGGCGTTGGCTACCTCGTGAGATATGGTGGGAAGACGCTATACCACGTGGGGGACTCTGAGTTCATCCCAGAGATGAAGGATGTGAAAGGCGTCGACCTGCTCCTCGTCCCCAACGGGGGCACGTATACTATGGATAATGAGGAAGCGGCAGAGGCCACCGTCGCCATCCACCCGAAGAAGGCGATTCCGATGCACACAAGGGAGTCTGACCCAGAGGAGTTCAAGGAAAAAGTGGAGTCCGCTTCCGATGTCCAGGTGGTCATCCTGAAGCCCGGGGATACCTTCAAGTTATAACCCTCCCCTTTTTCTCCAAAAAAGGAACTAGAATGCCGTGATTATTTTAAAAAAAGGGGAAGGAAAGATCAGGTTTTTTTGAGCCACTGGTCGAGCGGTGGCTTCGCGTCCGGTGGGACTGGGGATTTGTAGACTCTTCCCCTCTTCCTCCTTTCGAACTCTTCTTGGGCTTTCTTCACGAGTTCCGGCTTAGTGAGGAGGTCGAGGGCTGATGTGGCGATGACCTTGGATGCGAAGATGAGGGACTTGTGGCCGATGCTGGTTCCCGCTTGGGCTACGTTCTGCCATGAGTGGCCTGGGCCTCCCAGCACGTAGGTGGTCGTGCCGAACTCCATCGTGGGGGTCTGCCAGCTTACGTCCGAGACGTCCGTGGAGCCATGGCTCACCATTCCCTCAGACCAATCGTCGACTACGCTCCTGTCGATGAGCACATCCACTAGCTCCTCCCACCCCGGGCGCTTCGACTTCCACAGGGAGTCCCTCTTCTCCTCTATGGTGATGGACTTGGCGAGTTCCTTTGCGAACTCCATTTCCTCCTCGGTGTACTCCGGGGTACCGATCTCCATCATGTTGGCTGTTACGATCTCGCTCAGAGTCCGGTTGGGCATCTTGTTGTAGATGCCCTTGACGAACTCTACTTCCAGCCTCGTCTCGGTCATCAATGCTGCTCCCTCGGCGATCTTGAGAACCCTCTCGTAGATGGGATCCAGTTGGTCCCTCTCAGGGGCCCTGATTAGATACCAGCTCCTGGCGTACCCGGGCACCACGTTGGGCTGGCCCCCGCCCTCCTCAATAACGTAGTGGATCCTGGCGTCCTGGATGACGTGCTCCCTGAGGAAGTTGACTCCCACGTTCATCAGCTCCACGGCATCCAATGCACTCCTCCCCTGCTCCGGGGAGCCCGCTGCATGGGAGGTCTTCCCGTGGAAGTGGAACTTCACCGCATTGTTCGCGTTGCTGCTCTGCAGCTTAGCCACATTCATGGAGCTGGGATGGTGGCTAAGACAGGCTTCTACGCCGTCGAAGACTCCCTCCCTGACCATCCAGACCTTGCCGCTGAGCATCTCCTCTGCGGGGCAGCCGAAGAACTTGATTGTCCCCGGGATGCCGGCTTTCTCCATGGCTACCTTTGCCCCCATTGCACCACCGAGGCCGGAGGTGCCATGGATGTTGTGGCCGCATCCATGACCCGGCGCCCCTTCCTCAAAGGGATCCTTATAGGGAACCTTTTTCTGGGAGAGGCCGGGGAGGGCATCGTACTCCCCCATGACTCCTACGATGGGCTTTCCGCTCCCCCAGGTGGCGACGAAGGCCGTCTGTATTCCGGCGACTCCCCGATCGACGTTGAAGCCGTGGCTCTCCAGCTCGTCTGCGAGCAGCTTGGCGGACTTGAACTCAACGAATCCCAGCTCGGCATACTCCCAGATCGCGTCGCTGATCTCGATTAGCCGGTCCTTGTTCTCCTCTATCCAACTGATGGCTACACGCTTGTTCTCTAACATTTCGAGTCTAATCGACTATGTTGCTCTACTATTTATTGTATGATGAAATTTTACTTGATTAACCGGCTAGGATTCAGGATTTTTGAGATATTTACTCAAAATTGAGCGTCTAACGACCCTGTAAGCCGGATAATAGGCCTCGCGGTAAGCTTCGGAGTGATGGTGAGGCCGACCTCCCTTCTCCTTGAATTCCACGTCCAGCTCCTCGGTCTCCTTCTGATCGACTTGGACGGCGCCCGTTTCAGCGAGTTCCCGGAATACCGTCCAAGCCAAAAGGAATTCTTCGGGGGCACCCTCCCATTTGGCTGACTCCTTCATGGCCTCGAAGAGGCTGTCAAGTAGGAGGCCCCTCCTCAGGTAGGGTCTGAGGTTCAACCGCACCATGGAGCCATTGGCAGAGACATCCTCGATTAGGGGCTCCCACGGATGATCATTGATTTCGATCCTCCCTGCCTCCTCCTCTAGCCGCTCCCAGGCAGAATCGCTCATGATGTGCCCGACCCCGAAGACCCCTTGGTAGAGCAGCTTGTAAGCGTCCGTGGCCCTCATCAGGGGCCTCCGCGAGAAGTGCTCCTCGATGAGCGCCTCGACTCTCTCCCGGCTCGCCATCCCGGTGAAAATCGTTCGGGGACGGTTATAAGGGCGCCGAGCCTACGTGGAAGCTCTATCTTTGGTCGAAGATAGGAGTTAGCTCAACTCCTCTTCTCCAGCGTAATGGCGTTGGCGGGGCATGTGCTCACGCAGAGGCCGCATCCAAAGCATTGATCTGGGTCATAGGCAATCTTACCGTCGACCATCTTCCTTGCACCAAAGTAGCAACGTTTCACGCAGATCCCACTATCCGTGCAGGCGTCCGTGTCCGTCACCGAGATCATCTCCGATCTCAGGACGTGTCTAGCTATCCCGAACCGGAGGAGGCCCGATAGGGTGTGGCAGCAGCAAGTGCAGCAGCTACAGATGATCTTGGGGCGATCGTCTCCCTCCATGGTGTAGGCCATGTGGACCAGACCGGCCTCGTGGGAGATCCTCAGGGCGTCGAGGGCCTCCTCCAGGGTCACCCTCCTAGGGTTGTGCCTGCCACTCTCTAGTAATGACTTGCCTGCTTCGTCCAGGTTTATACAGGTCTCCAGTGGGGCGTCGCAGTTCCCCTTGTTGATCCGGCAGTCGCATCCCTGGATGGCGATTGTATCCGCCCCGCTGAGGATCTCCTCCATGCTGCCAAGATCCAGAATCCTATGCTCCGCCTTCACCTTGACGTCGACGGGGACGGTGACCGCATGGGTGATATCGGAGTAGATGTTCTCCAACTCCTCCGTGGTCCAGTCGTTCACGTACCGCTTACCCTGCATGCGATCTACCATAACCATCCCTCAAGGGGATTGGGAATTTATTTTTTTCCGGTCCCCTCAGAGCGTTGGAGGATCCAGAAGGCCGCCGTCCCCATCAGGGTGATGAGGCTGCTCACGAAGAAGATGGGTTTGAGGCCGTAGATGTCGACGAGGAACCCCGAGAGGAGGGGGCCCGCTATCATGCCGAGGCTCATGGCGCTCTGGAGGACGCTCATGGTGGTCCCAATGCCGATTTCCCTTCCCTCGATGACGGCTATGGCCGTCAGGGCGGGCATGCCGATGGAGCTCCCCACAGAGAAGACCAGCCTCGCCGCCAACACCTCCCACGGCCCATTCGCGAACGGGAACATGGCCAGGCCGATGGCGCCGACGAAGCCGCCGAGGAGGATGAGGAGGTTCTTGTTGTACCTGTCCGCGGCGATCCCGAAGGGGCTCTGGAGGAGGGCGGCGGAGAACTGCCCCACCGACAGGATGAGGCCCGCCATGGATATGGGAAGGCCGAGACCCCCGGTCTCCACGGAACCCGAGATGTAGAGGGATAGGAATCCCATGATGCTGCCTCGTCCCAGGGCTCCGACGGCCCTGTAGACGAAGGCGGCTCTCAGGATCTTATTGGATAGGACCTTCCTGAAAGAAGGCTTGACCTTGGCGGCTTTCCCCCTCCGGGAGCTGTCGTCGGGGAGGAAGGCCATGGTGAGGAGGAGGCTTAGAGCTGTGAGAGCTCCCATCACGTAGAAGGGGGCGCTCATGGTGAAGTAGTCGGTGAGGTAGCCGCCGATGAGGGGGCCCAGCCCCATGCCGGCGAACAAGGCCAGGTTCATCTTTCCCATGAAGCGCCCCTCCTGGCCCTCCGGGGCGATCTCGGCGGCGTAGGCGTAGGCTATGGGCATGGATGCGGCGGAGCCGAGGCCGTGGAGGAACCGGATGGAGATGAGGGAGGTGTAGTCCCAGGCGATGACGTAGAGTACCGAGATGACTGCGTAGACGCCGAGGCCTGCGGCTATGATCTTCTTCTTGCTGATCCGGTCGGAGAGGTTTCCCATGGGAGCGGTGAAGATGAGCCTGGATATGGACCATGCCGAGCTGAGGAGGCCGATCTGGACGAAGGTGGCCCCCATGTCCTCCGCGTAGAGGGGGATGATGGGCCCGATGATCCCCAATCCCAGCATCGACGTGAAGACGCACGCTAGGAGCGCCTGGATGGCTTCGATCAAGTCACGTCTCTCGCGTCGGCACAGAGTAAGCAAATCAAGCTAAAAAACTTCTCCCCGCCCCCGCAATAGCTAAAACCATCCACCCCACCTAATAGGCGACAACCTATGAGTGTCGAAAAGAAGCTAGAAAAGATGGGGCTGAAACTGCCGCCCGCACCGGCGCCGAAGGGTAACTACATAGGCGCCAAGTGGGCTGGCAACATCGCCTTCTCGTGCGGGCAGGGCCCCTTCGAGACCACGAAGCGCGGTCTGGTGGGGAAGGACCTGACCCTTGAGGAGGGTTACCAGGCCGCCAGGGAGGTCGGCCTCAACTGCCTCGCGCAGCTGAAGAAGCAGCTGGGCTCGCTCGACAAGATTAAACAGGTCCTCCAGGTCGTCGGGTTCATCAACAGCGCCGAGGGCTTCATGAAACAGCCTGCCGTTCTAAACGGATTCACGGATCTCCTAGTGGAGCTCTGGGGGAACCCCGGGGGCAAACCCGCTAGGGCGGCGCTGCCTGTGCACCACCCCGGCTGGATCGCGGTCGAAGCTTGGATGGTGGTCGAGCTTATAGAGTGAGCTTCGTACAATTTCTCTCGTTTTTTATTCGATCTCCACTTCGCATCCTCATGCGATCGGTTGAGTGGATGAACCCAAGCCTTTTCTCAACCAAGGGACTAGGAACATTTGACCTGGTTTTGATTCTCGGAGGGTGACTCGTGGGCAGGTTAGACGACAAAGTCGCGATCATCACTGGCGGCGCTAGCGGGATCGGAGAAGCCACTGCGAGGCTTTTCATCGGTGAGGGCGCCCGCGTCCTGATCGCTGATATCCAAGACGAGAAGGGGCGGCGACTGGGGGATGAACTGGGAGAGTCCGCAGAGTATCTCCATGCAGACGTGAGCCGAGAGGCCGACGTGAAAGCCGTCGTCGACCACGCCCTTGAGAGGTTCGGTTTCCTCGACTGCATGTTCAACAACGCTGGGGTCAGCGGTCCCACGGGGCCGATAGAGTCTGTTCTGGTGGAGGGCTTCGACGAGGCTGTGGGCGTCCTCCTCCGAGGAGTGTTCCTCGGCATAAAGCACGCCGCGCCTGTGATGAAGGGCCAGGGGTCTGGGAGCATCATCAACACCGCGAGCGTGGCCGGCCTCCGGACGGGCTACGGGAACCACGTCTACAGCGCCGCGAAGGCGGCGGTCATCCAGCTGACCCGCTCCGTGGCCATGGAGCTGGGGGAGAGCGGGGTGCGGGTGAACTGCATCTGCCCGGGGTTTATAGCCACCCCCCTCATCGGCAGGGCACGGGGGCTTTCTCAGGCAGACGCTGATCGAATGGTAGGCGAGGTCGAGGCGGCTTTTAAGAACGCCCAGCCCCTCAGGCGCTCCGGGCTCCCGGAGGACATCGCCAAGGCAGCCCTCTGGCTGGCCAGCGACGACTCGAGCTTCGTCAACGGCCACGCCCTCGTCGTGGACGGTGGAGTCATCAGCGGTCGGATGTGGTCAGATTATCAGGACGCCATAGCCGGGTTGAGAACCAGGCTAGGCTTGGAGACAGACGAGAACCGCTAGGAAGATGGGAAGATTGGGGCCGGGTAGCGGGAAGGAATCTGCGGTACTGCCCGTTACGAGGTCTAAATCCGAGGCCAGGAGGTTCTACGACGGTATAAGCCAGATCTACGATCTACTGTCGCGAGCTTTCGAACGCAGGCACGTCGAGAGGGCTCTGGAGCTCCTCTCCCCGGAGGAGGGCGAGTCGGTGCTGGAGGTGGGCTTTGGGACAGGACACGGTCTCAAAGATATGGCCGAGAGGGTAGGCATCGCAGGAGGCATCGTCGGCCTCGACATCTCGTCAGGGATGGTCAGGGCCGCTACGCGAAGGCTGGAGGCGGTCGATCTGATGGACCGGATCAGCCTTTGTTGTGGCGATGCCGGAGTTCTCCCCTTTCGCGATAGAGTCTTCGATGCAGCCTTCATGGGGTTCACCTTGGAGCTATTCGACACTCCCGAGATCCCCCTTGTACTCGACGAGATCCGGAGGGTGCTCTCGCCAGGTGGGCGGTTCGGGATTGTAGGTTTATCCAAGGAAACTGGCCCCTCAAGGGTATTGAGGATCTACGAGTGGGCCCACGAAAGATGGCCCGTGTTCTTTGACTGTAGGCCGATCCACGTGGAAGAGTCCCTGAGAAGCGCAGGATACGGGACTATCGCTGCGGAACGCTCTAGGATGGCAGGGTTGCCGGTGGGGATTGTCGTCGCTGAAAAGATACCCTTGGGTTGACGCTTGGGGTTTTTTTGCCGCCATTTTTTTGTGTGAGTAGCGACGCAGGAATAATTGCTTACACAGATTATTTATGAACGGGGAGATGAGGCGGTTGAAATCATTTAAGACCCAGGTTGCATCTCGTTGCGAGCTTGCGTAATTTCACCCAACAGTGTTAAAAGTGATATGCATGAACATCCGAATCAGAATCGTCTAACCCGATGAGAGATGTCCCGTGTACTTGACGGTCGAGGATGTGATGGTCGAAAAGGTCGTCGCAGTTAACGTAGGCGACACTGCGAAATACGCGGCCAAGCTGATGAGCGGCCTCGGAATCGGCTGCGTAGTCGTCTTGGAGGAGGGCAGCGTCGTGGGGATGGTGACGGAACGAGACCTGCTTCGGAGAGTGATCGCCGACGCCATGGATCCGGAGGAGACATTGGTGAAGCAGATCATGTCGGCGCCCCCTATAGTGGTGGGGCCAAGCCTAGCGCTGGAGAAAGCCATAGAACTGATGTTCGAGCACGGGATCAAGAAGCTCCCGGTCGTCGAACACGTCAACGAGAAAACGAGGCTGGTGGGGCTGATAACCCTGACCGACATCGCGAGGATTCAGCCAAAGCTCATCGAAACGCTGAAGGAACTCTTCGAGATGAGGGGGGAGGCGCCCCCCCAGAGCATTGAGAAGGTTATGAGATACTACATCGTGTGAGGCTGGCATCATCCAAGGTGGATGGTTCTCTGGGGTCTGTGACTCAAGCGCCACGTGACTACATTGTTCGCGTGATAGTGTGGTCACTCCGATAGGGTTTTCCCATTCACCCTTCTGAGTGGTTCAACACCGATTCTTCATGTTCTCTTCCAGACGGGCCATGAGGTCTTTCAACTCGGCCTCTGCGTCAGACCGTATCTCATCGAGTCTCTTATTCCTCCACAGGATCCGGTCTCCGATGAAATCGTCGACATCCGCGTAGTCAACCCGTTTGGGGCAGTCTCCCGTCCTTCCAGGAAAGGTCCCGCCCTCCTCTCCAAGCAGGTCTTGTAGTTCCCCGCTGAACAGGCTGCCCCACCGGTCGTCCCGGCCGATTCCGCTCTCGATCAGTCGTCTGACGTAGTCCCGGCATCTCCTGCATGCGAGGACATGCCCAAGGAGAGCGGCCTCGGATTCGAGGTCGAGGATGAAAGATATATACTCCCCCTTCAGCTTGAGAAGCCTGAACTCCTCGCAGTCGCCGACCAGGTCGGGCGACGATGCTCCAGGCCGAACGCGTTTCAATATTTCACCCGAATAAACCAGCCCGAACGGGGTTATAAAACAGGTAGATTTTCTAAAAAGGGGACGAGGGAGTGGCTACCAGACGGACTTTCTGTCCAGCCACTCTTGGGTTTCGGGGTGGATCTCGTCCCAAGTCCTGACGTAATCCTTGACCTTCTCAGCGAGCTGTATGGTCTGGTCGTAGCCCTGCTCCTCGATGAAGGTCTGGATCTCCTCCTGGGTCTTCCTCCTGGGGGCCCAGTCATCGGCGTTGGCCAACCGGAACAGGAACCGGGTGTAGTTAGCCGCAGCTAGCCTAAGGTACTCCAGCTCCACCTTGTCAACGGTGTCGTACTTGGTGTGGCCGTAGCCCCTGCCGGTCCTGGTTCTCCTGGCTTCGGGGTCTCCGCCGCTGCCGCTGGGCACTCCCTTGAGAAAGAAGGGCCAGTGGTCGCTGTAGGGGCTAACCCTCTGGTCAGTCGCCATCTCGGCGTTCATCTCCGCCGCCCACTTCTTGAGGTAGGGCTCGAGCTCGGGGAAGTCGTGGAATGTGACTCCCTTCTTGCCCTTGCTGCCGCCGGAGTCGAGGTTTAGCATGAACCTGATGTTCTTCATCTCCTCGGGGTGCATGGCGACGTAGTTGTACGAGCCGAAGAGGCCGGTCTCCTCCGCCCCGAAGCACATGAGCCTGACCCTGCGCTTGAGATGCTTCCTGACCTTCCACAGGTTTCTGGCGATCTCCATGACTGTGACGGCTCCCGAGGCCGGGTCCACCGCCCCCTGGCTGATGTCGTGGCCGTCGTAGTGACTACCTGCGACGACGAACTCCTTGTCTTCGGTGGAGCCGGGGATGTCGCAGATGACGTTGTAGGTCTCCACCTCCAAGTTCTTGTCGGTGGTCTTGATCTTGACAGTGGCCTCTTCCCCCCTCTCAAGGAGTCTGACCAGATAGCTCCCGTCCTCGTAGCTGATGCCCACAGCGGGGATTATGGGGCTGATGCCGCCGGTAGGCGGCCCGTAAGCCGGGTAGTGGTTCATGAATATCCAGCCTTTGGCCCCCGCGAGGATGCTCCTCATGTACTTCTCGGTCCTATGGAGGAACCTCTTCATCCGGAGGGGGTTCCTGCTGGTCACCAGGACGATGTTGCCCTCGATCTCGTCCTTCCTCTTCTCATAATCCTCTATGGCGCCATCCCCCAAGTACACGAGCTTGGACTCGATCTCCACGCCGATGCTGTGGGGCAGGGAGATGACCTCGAACTCCTTCCTGATGGGGCTCGTGACCTTCAGGGTCGCCCTGCCTCTTTTCCAGCCGGGGATCTTGAAGGACTCGTAGTGGGCGTTCTTGATACCGTACTTCTTGAGCCTCTTAACCATCCACTTGACGGAGCCAAAGTCGCCCTTGGTCCCGGGGAACCTGCTCCCGTAGACGTCGCAGAGGACCTTGAGGTTGTCCATGGGCTCCGAGGTGGTGTAGATCTCGGAGACGATCTGCTTGTCCACTTTGATGTAAGGATTCTCAACCAAAATTTCCACCTGTAGAATACAAGCCTGAATGAGATTTAAACTTTCAACCTCGATTATTTCCCAGCTTCATTCCAACCTGGAAGTTAATTTTATAAGGAGGGTCTAGGTTACGTTGGGTTCGTCAATGTACAGCCGTGATGAGATTTGGGGTTCAAGGACAAGCTACAGGATGCGCTATGCCTGCGCGGTAACATGCCCCCCCTATTCTTGAGTAGCCTCATAGAGTGCACCGGCTGGAACATGTGGAGCCTCGTCTGGCAGCCTT
>JAUWBQ010000132.1 GCA_030601645.1 Candidatus Bathyarchaeota archaeon
GAACCTGGAGGTGGAGGCGGTCGAGTCCAACCTCACGTTCGTCGGCATGATGGGCATGATCGACCCCGCCAGAGAGGAGGTCCCCCTCGCCATCAAGACCGCCCAGGGCGCAGGCATCCGCTCCGTCATGGTCACCGGTGACCACAAGATCACGGCCATAGCAATCGCCAAGGAGATAGGCATAATCGACGAGGAGACCCCGTCCTCAGTCCTGGAGGGGGCGGACGTCGAGGGATTCACGGACGACCAACTCGACGACGTCATAGAGGACGTACGAGTATTCGCAAGGGTCAGCCCCGAGCACAAGATGCGCATCGCCCAGAGCCTGAAGCGGCTGGGCCACATAGTCGCCATGACCGGAGACGGCGTCAACGACGCCCCCGCCCTCAAGGCCGCCGACATCGGCGTCGCCATGGGTATCAAGGGCACCGACGTCACCAAGGAGGCCTCCGACATGATCCTCGAGGACGACAACTTCGCCACCATCGTCAAAGCCATCGAGGGGGGCAGGGAGATCTATGACAACGTCTCCAAGTACATCCGCCTCATGCTCGCCGCCAACTTCGACGAGTTCATCGAGATCACGATCACCGCCGTCCTCGGCCTCCCCATACCCTTCCTCCCCATCCACATCCTATGGATCAACCTCGTCACAGACGGCCTCCCCGCAGTCGCCCTAAGCGTCGACCCCCCCGACCCCGACATCATGAAGTACCCCCCCAGGGACCCCAAGGAGGACATCCTCAGACGCTTCTGGAGATTCATCCTATTCGCGGCCCTCGTCGACTTCATCAGCGACTTCGTCCCATTCGTCTACGTCTACGCCACCACACTAATCGGAACAGGAGACGGAGAACTCGCAGCCACCACCGCCAGAACCGTCGCATTCACGAGCATCGTGTTCTTCGAGTTCATACTAGCCTACCAGTGTAGGAGCGAGACCAAGCACATATTCCAGCTGGGCTGGAAGGGATTCACCGCCAACAAGATGCTATTCATCTCCGTCATGGTAGGCCTCGCCCTCCAGTTCATGATACTATACATCCCATTCCTCAACAACGTATTCCACGTCGTACCCCTGACCCCATTCCACCTATTCCTCTGCTTCGCAGGATCACTCACCGCATTCCTGATAGTACCACAGAGACTCATCCCCAGAAGACAATACATGGAGCACAGAAAGGCCTAACCGCCTTTCCTCCACCAATCTTTATATAGAGTGTAGAAGGAAACTTCTGAGAACGTTTCACCAAACTTCAAGAGGTAGATATGAAAATGGCTCTCGAACCCTGGCTGATTGCACCCGTGTCCGCAATAGCATCACTCCTGATCGGACTATTCCACTACAACTACGTGAGTAGCAAAGACGCCGGCACAGACAGAATGAAGCAGATAGCCGGATGGATACAAGAGGGCTCCAGGGCCTTCCTAAAGACAGAGTACACCTACCTAGGCGCATTCGTCGCCGTCATGGCGATAATCCTCTCAGTGGCACTGGGAGTGAAGATCGGCCTCACATTTGTATTCGGCACGGTATTCTCAGGCTTGGCAGGTATAATAGGAATGGAGGTCGCCGTGAAAGCCAACGTCAGGACGGCCAACGCGGCCAAGAATGGTGGCCTCATCGCCGCATTCCCAATCGCCTTCAGAGGCGGAGCGGTCATGGGCCTCATGGTCGTGGGCCTGGCTCTCTCCGGAATCAGCATCATCTACTGGCTGACAGGAGATCCAGCGGCGGTCCTGGGAATGAGCATCGGCGCCAGCACGCTGACCCTATTCATGAAGGCAGGAGGCGGAATTTTCACCAAGACCGCTGATATCGCAGCTGACCTCGTCGGCAAAGTAGAGCTCGGCATTCCCGAGGACGACCCCCGCAATCCTGCCGTCATAGCCGATAACGTCGGGGACAACGTCGGAGACTGTGCGGGCTCAGGAGCCGACCTCTTCGACTCGTACGTGGCTGCGATTATGGCTTCCATGATCCTGGGCGGCACTATGCAGATTGCCTATCTTCAGACCCTACCCCTGGTCTTCGCAGGCTTGGGTATAATCGCCTCGATTATCGGCATAGCCGCCGTGAGGGTGAGGGAAGGCGGTGACCCGGGAACCGCCCTTAACAACGGTACGTACATCACATGCATAGTCTTCGGCGTCCTCACGTACGCTGCCACGTACTTCTATGGCTATGACATAAAGATCTGGTACGCAACCGTGGTCGGTCTGCTGGCTGGGATAGTCATCGGCATGACCTCAGACCACTACACTTCCATCAACAAAGGCCCAGCAAAGAAGACCGCTGAATCAGCTCAGACAGGAGCCGCCATCTTCATACTCAATGGCTTCTCATACGGCTTAATCAGCTGCTTCCCCGCATTCCTCGGAATAGGCATCGGTTCAGCCATCGCATACTCCCTCTACGGCGTCTACGGCGTCGGCATGGCCGCAGTGGGAATGCTCGCAATCGCAGGAACCATCATCGCCGGGGACGCCTACGGCCCAATAGGGGACAACGCCAAGGGAATCGCCGAGATGTCCAAGCTCGGGGACGAGGTCGTCGACATCACAGACGAGATCGACGCAGCCGGAAACACGACGAAAGCCATCACAAAGGGCTTCGCTATAGGCGCAGCGGGGCTCACCGCCCTGGCGCTCCTCGCCTCCTTCCAGGAGATAGTCATAGACCTCCTCGGGCAGAGCATAAGCTTCGACCTCATGGACCCCATAGTCATGATGGGCATATTCATCGGGATGAGCATCCCCGTCATATTCTCCGCCATGCTCATCCTCGGCGTCTCAAAGAACGCACATAGAATGATCGAGGAGATTAGGAGACAGTTCCGGGAGATACCCGGCCTAATGGAGGGAACAGGACAGCCTGACTACAACGCATGCATCTCCATAGCCACTAAAGGAGCCCTCAAAGAGCTGCTGCCATTAATAGTATTCACCATCAGCACAACCCTCATAGTCGGCTTCGTAACCGGAATCAGGGGCTTAGCAGGATACCTCAGTGGAGCAATATTCAGCGGCTTCTTCCTAGCGATCCTCATGGCCAACGCCGGAGGCCTATGGGACAACGCTAAAAAGTACGTTGAGTCCGGCTACTTCGGAGGAAAGGGCTCCGACGCCCATAAGGCTGCGGTCATCGGGGACACCGTCGGGGACCCATTCAAGGACACCGCGGGACCATCACTGAACACGCTGGTGACCGTGATATCCCAGATAGCCTCCCTCTTCGCACCCCTCATCATAGCCTACGCCCTTATAGGCGTCTAGAGGGGCTATCCAATCCTTATTTTTCCGGTGTGGTCCTCAATGTTTATATTATCGTAGACTTTTGTAGTTCGGTAGTCTCATAACAAGAGGAAAGATCAATGTACCGCCATCTAAAGCAAGCGTGGAGAGCCCCCGGAGGCGGCTACCTCAGGGACCTGATGAGGAAGCGCGCGATAATCTGGAGGCGCCAGCCCGTCGTGGTCAGGATAGACAAGCCTACACGACTAGACAGAGCCCGTCGACTAGGCTACAAAGCTAAGAAAGGCTTCGTCGTCGTCAGGGTTCGTGTGAGGCGCGGAGGAAGGAGGAAGCCCCGGCCGAAGATGGGGAGACGCCAGAAGAGGATGGGCGTCTCTAAGTACACGCCAGCCAAGAGCATAAAACTCATCGCCGAGGAGAGGGTCGCCCGAAAGTATCCCAACCTGGAAGTCCTCAACTCGTACTGGGTCTGGGAGGATGGCACATCCAAGTGGCACGAAGTCATACTGGTTGACCCAAACAGCCCCTCTATCAAGACCGACAAGAACGTAGGATGGATGGCTGGAAAATCCAAATCCTAGATAAATATCAATTATAAATAGCTGCAAGCCTTCATTTATAATGGTAAATCATAAATACGGATATTTAGACTTCTAGGCTGAAAATAGATATAACACGATATTCCATTTAGAAAAAAAACTTAGTTGAGGTAGGGATAATGAATTCGAGAGAATTTCATGAAGTAGCTCCGGGGGCCTTCCATAGAGAGCCCCTTTTCTCCATAATCATCCCAACCCTTAACGAGGAGGAGAACATCGGCTACTGCCTCAAGTCATTGGCCGAGCAGACTTGGCCCCACTATGAGGTCATCATCGCAGACGGGGGAAGCACCGACAACACAATCGAGATAGCGGAGACAAACGGCCTCAAGGTCCTCTCCGTGGAGAAGACCCGCCCCCACGACGTGAGCACCGCAAAGAACCTCGGGGCGAAGCACTCCGAGGGGAGCGTCCTCGTCTTCCTAGACGCCGATATGATCATAGACCCAAACTGTCTCGAAGTAATCGCCGAGGGCTACAGGAACCCCGAGGTAGTCGGTGTGGCCCTGAAAGTCCTCCCATCAGAGTCGAACCGCCTTGAGACGGCGCTCTACGAGTGCAACAACGTCCTCGCAAGGCTAGGCAACAAGATAGGCTTCCATGAGATAAGCTACTTCTCATGCCACTCCTACAGAAAGGACGCTTTCATGCAGGTCGGAGGCTTCAGGACAGACCTCTACGCCTGTGAGGACCTCGACCTATCCCTCAGGCTCAGGTACACCGGCAAGTACGTCGTCACACAGAGGTCGACTCTCTGGACATCACCACGTCGGCTCAGAGAGTGGTCCCACCACTGGTACCTGTACAAATACATGAAGTACCTCGCTGAGTACTACATCTACGACAAGGTAACCGACTTTTACGACGACCTCTGATAGGCCCCCACTGGCATCTTTATCCGTATCTCCGTTACACTCGTTGAACCCTTACTTCGCCCGCCTGTGTGAGTACCCGATTAGGATGTTCGTATCATTCGTCTCCAGCTATCTTCTTGCTTTAGCAGCGACGATCTGGATGACATCTTTGTCCTTCAGGATATGCCCTTCACCTAGGCGCATCTTCGTTTTTGCGTCCACAGCGTGTATAAACGTCTCCCCCAGCTCCGTATGAATTAAACTGGCGAACTGTTTCGCCGTTGTACCCTGGGGAACTAGGTGACAGTCTGGTAGGACCCTCCCCTGTTGGTCAGTGAGATTCTCGGCGTCCTCAACGGGGTAGACGACTATGGTCTC
>JAUWBQ010000006.1 GCA_030601645.1 Candidatus Bathyarchaeota archaeon
GTTTCTCCTTCCTCTATTCTTTTCAGGATGGCTTTCGCCGCTTCTTTGATCTCTTGTTCGTGTCTGGCCAGTGTCCGGGTGGGTTTGAGGATGGCGTGGATGAAGACGTTGGAGTCTATGAACCTCATTTTCGGGTCTTCCCCGGGTGGAGGAGCTCTCGTTTCACGGCGTGCCAGTCGGCGAGGTCGTTCTCCAGTTCTACTTCCACGGAGTCGAAGAAGGAGGATATTTTTTCGGCTCTCTTCGGCTTTATGATTAGGTCTTCCCCTTGGCGGAGTATTATCACGTCCTCCGTTTCCCCTAAGTGTTCTCTCCGCCAGTCCGCTGGGAGGGATATTCTCCCTTGGGAGTCGACGCTTCTCTCCTCCACCTGCATCGCTTTTCCCCATTTAAGTATGAGATTCCCATGATTTAAACGCTTCCCCTGCGCGCGGGGGATACCCTGATTCACTGATCATTAGAGACGTTGTAGATGATGGGAGTTTAAGGGTCTATGACGTCGAAGATGAGAGGGCCTTGGAGGTCCTGTTGAGGCATCCTGAGATCCATGCAGGTGAGGCTGAGACCCTTGCTGCCGCTAAGGAGCTTGACGGTCTGGCCGTGATCGATGGGGAAGAGGCGAGGGCGCTTGCCAGGATCCATGGGATCAGATCGGCGCCGGGGACGATCTTCCTCCTTTTTCGACTTTTAAACCTTGAGAGGATGGACGCAGAGGAAGCGGATGAGACGCTGAGCAAACTTATCGCTTCAGGTCTCTATCTGGATCCGAAGACGTTGATTAGGGCTAAAGGGAAGCTGGAAGAATACAGGGGGAGGAGACGATGAAATGCAGATTGCCACATGCGCCATGGCGCCTAATTTGAGTTTGTGGCCTTTTGGGGGTGTGTTCGTGGTTGAGGATGGTGACATTCTGGACTATGAGGCTGTCCTTGATTCTTTTTCCGCAGTCTATGTGGGTGCGCAGGCGAATTCAATATTTCAAGTTTAATGGGAGAGCTACTTCACATGCACCTTCGAGGTGCCCGAGGATGCTCTCTACGGTACTTATGCGGTAACGGCACAGGACTTCTATGGCGAGTCGGCCTCAAAGAACTTCATCCTCGGAGCCAGCGTCACCCTCACACCAGACGAGGGACCCACGGGGACCATCGTCGAAGTAGAGGGTAGAGGCTGGACTGAGGACGCGACCATCTCATTCACAATAGACGGAACAACCGTTCAAGTTGTGGAAGATGACGTGGTAACTGTCGATTCCCATGGCACGTTCTCCGCCGAAATCGTCATACCTGGCATGGCCAGCGCTGATGAGTACGAGATAACGGCAACAGAATCTGGTGATGTTAAGGGACCTGCAACCGAGGAATTCGATGTAGATGGTGTCCCGAAGTTCGTGGTCAATCCGACCTATGGAACTCCAGGAGCCACCATCACAGTGAAGGGCTACAACTTTACACGGATAGCTGGAACAGAGGTCACGGTAAAAATCGGAACTGACCTATTGGTAACTGCTGAGACAAAATCCGATGGTACGTTCGAGGACACATTCATATCACCCGCGATAGAGTTCACAACATAGACGTAGTAGCTACGGACGAATACGACATAGATGCAGACGACGCCTTCAAGGTCGGCCTCATCGCATTGATCATCAACCCGATCTACGGCGAGGCAGGCACAAAGGTATCCATCACAGGAATCGGCTTCGCTCCCGGCGATTACAACGTGACATTCGGAACAAAATTGTACGAGGAATACGGCACCGTAAGCGGTGGTGAAGCTATATCCGATCTCTTCTACGTGCCAAACATTGAGACAAGAATCTACGATGTAACTATCATCGACACAGACGAGAACGAGTTGACTGCAATGTTCACTTTGACGGCCATAAGCAAGGTTGTCTTAGACCCATCTGTAGCACAGAACGAATATAATGTGTCCATCAAAGGATACCACTTTGCAGACGTAAAATATGGCGCAGTAGAATTCGTCATATACAACGTAACCGCCAACGGCGAGGTCGACAAAGACTGGGATATGGATGTCTGGGAGAACGGTGCAGGAACTGATCCCGCTGAAACTGATGTTGACGGTAACTTCACGGGCTGGTGGCTGGTTCTTCCCAAGGACGAGTTCAGCATCGGAGACTACACGGTCAACGTCACGGGAAGCGAAGGTCTGCTAGTACAGGTGCCTTTCAGCGTAGTCGCTGCCCGGGTCGACATAGCACCCCGCAAGGCAGAATTCGACAGAGGCGACCTGGTACAATTCAACATCGAGAACGACTTCAAACTCGCAGGGTCTTACATCAAGATCTATGATCCTTATGACACTCTATACTGGAAAACCGAACCATTCGTGGACTCGTGGTGGTTGCTGGTAGAAGGGCTATACACAGTTCCCTACTACAGGCAGACCGCCGCCGAGAACCCGATGGAGCTTCAGAGCGATGCCCCGATGAGCGCATGGCTATACATATTCTATGACGTGGACGATGAACAGCTGATGAACGGTACCTTCGCTGTCGGTCCCTCGACGGCTGCCCAGGTAGAGGAAATGCTTACCGAAGTCTGGGGTAGCATAGAGGACCTAACTGAGAACATCGACAGTATAACTGATGAGATCGAGGATGACATCGCCGCTCTATCGGGCAAGATGGAGGATATGGTCTCCGATGTCCAGGGCATGATCGACGATATCACAGCAGATATCGCCGACGACCTCGCTCAAGTGGCCGAAGATACTGAGGCCGCGGTGAGTGATCTTGAGGAAGCCATCGGCAACATATCCGAATCGCAAAACGAAATGGCAAGCGACATCGAAGCCTCCAAGCAAGAATCAACCGCCGCCAGGGAAGCCGCTGAGGACGCGCAGACAGGTGTGCAGGGCCTCTCGACCCTAGTCTAAGATGCCATTGGTGCATCGTTGATAGCTGCTCTAGCAGCAATCGTATCCCTGATGCAGATAAGCAAAAAGATCGCTTAACAAAACTTTCCCCCTTTTTATTTAATTAATATGCTAGGTTAGATTACAGTATCTTCTCTGTGTGTTTGTTAATAGTTTTAATCTGTAGAGAACTTCGATTAACCTCTGGTTTTAGCGTCTTTTTAATCCCCCTCGGTTAGACTTATAGCGCGCCGGATCCATCAAACACCCATGGACTCATTCAGCTCCTACCTATTCCGAAAAGCCTAAAAAGAGGTCGAGAAACTAGGCGACAAACTCGCCAAGATAGAACCCCTCACAGACTGGGAGGCCTTCAGACCCCTAATCACCGACCTCGGCCTCATCCGGGATCTGGAGACGGACTCCTGCGAATGTCCGCGCGTGCGTTCAACCTGCTCAACTCGACTCCTCCGAAACGTTTCTCATCTCGCTAATAATCTTCAACGTTCTCAATCTCCCCCACTATCACTTCAACTGGGTCCTCGAAACCCGATACGAGCTCCTGGGCCTTCGAGGACTGCATCCTTCTCGCCTCGACCGGATCATCCAGAATTTCGAGGACCCCCCTGGCTACCCTCCCGTAGTCCGTCTCACGGATCAAGAGGCCCTTGTCCACGAGGTAACTCTCGATCAAGTAGGGCTCCCCGGGATAGCTGGAGTATGCGGGAGTTCCCAACAGCGCCGCCTCCGCGGTCATGGTACCCCCGGCCCCGATGAACGCGTCCGAATAGTGAATGAGGCTGGGGCCGTCGACGACCTCCTCACAGACCTTGATCCCCTCTCCAGCGAGCCCGAGGAGCGCCTCGACCTGCTCCTGATAACGAGGCACGACCACTATCTGCAGCCCGCTCCTCAACTCCGTCAGGTTCTTCACGAACTCGACTATTGAAGAGAACACAGAGTAAGAAGAGCCCAAGAGATATGCGGCGTGCATCTCCGGCACCCTGACCGTGACGATCGGATTGTCCCGGCTCAGATCCAGCTCATCGAGCACGGCCTCGTCCGGCTCGAAATCTTTGAGCCAGACCCACGGGTCCAGGGCGTTATACTGGACGATTCTATCCTCGCGTATCCCGTAACCGGCCCATGCGCTCTTGGGTATCATCTTGGGAGTCAGTAGCTTCCGCGACAGCGGCAGGGAGAGCTTGGCGACGGCGACGGCGTGAGGCGAGTCGTTGATGCTTATGTGGGGCACCCCGAGCCCAAACGATGCCCTGGCCAGCTCGGGAGATGAGAAAGACACCGCGACGTCCGGCTCCGCCTCATCGAGAATGGGGACAAGCCCCCGGATCCTCTCCGCGCTGGCAAGAAGTTTATCCCGCAGGTCCCCTCCTCCATGCTCCCCGACAAGGTCAACCTTGAGGCCCATCCTCTCCACAAGCTGGCTGACCTCCCTGTATCTCCTAGAGACCATTCGGACCGTGTGGCCCCGTTTTTCCAGGCTCTCGGCAATCTTCGGGATGAACATGAACTGCTTAGGGGTTAGTATGTCCATTATGACCTTCATTCGCGTCCACCCGTCGGGCGTGTACTCATAGGCTCTCCAGTCTGCTCTTCTGCTCTTGGTCCTATTTATTCTGGTTGTTTCTCAACGCCCTCCAGAACATTTTCGTAGCCATCCACCTCCAGAGGTACAACCAGAGGAAGACAAGGAAGGCGCTTATGGCCACCTGAACCACGTTGGTCATGGCCCCGTCGAAGGGCTCCGGCAGCCTCATGGGCACGATGATCCCGTTGATGATGACCAGTCCGAGGAGCATGCAAACCCACACGAGTACGAGGATGTTGACGAAGTCGAGTATCCGCCGGATCATGCAGTCAACACCGTTAAATAGGCTGTAAACAGGGCGAGGACCCCCGATAGGGCTGAAAGCACCAGGATGACATAGGCCGCCTCCTTCTCGTATAGAGGGCCCCTGGCAAGCACGAATCTGGCGAGGGTAAGGGGAGCCTTGGGGTCGGCGGTCGCCATCAGCCGCCCGTCTTCGAGGATGGTCACGGGACGGGAGACTTCCCTTCTCTCGTAGAGCCTGCCTATGGTGGAGAGGCCGTAGAAGGCGTTCATGATCTGTGGCATGAAGGCCACGACGGCGACGACTTCAAGCCTGCCGAGTATGGCGATAGCACCGATTGCCGCGCCTATGCTGAGGCTCCCAACGTCGCCGGAGAAGACCCTTGATGGGTATTTGTTGTACCAGAAGAATGCCAGTAAGGTTCCCAGGAGGGTCGCGGATAGGAGGACTCCGTCCCCCTGACCCAGCAGGAGCGCGGATAGGAGGAGGAAGAGGGTGAGGTTCGAGCAGGAGCCCGACATGGTGCCGTTGAATGGGTCCATCATGTTTACCCCGTTGGAGGTCACGGCCATCACGATGGGGATTAGCAACGGGTAGACCTTTGTCAGGCGGGTGGCTCCTATGTAGGGGAAAACGATGCTCGAAGTATAGGTTCCTAGGATTAGAATCGGGAGACAAGCGAAAGTCGTGAGGAAGGGCTTCACTCTCGCATTCAGGGTGACGAGGTCGTCGATGGCTCCGATCGCTCCTGCGATCAACACCGTGGCGAGAAAACTGATGAACAGTGATGCCTTTTCGGGTATTAAATAGATCCCAGCAATGGAGCAAACCGATAGGCCTAGAAGAACAGCCAAACCCCCCATTTCCGGGACGATCGGTTTATCCTTCTTATGAATGTCTCTCCCTGCTACGTCTCTTTTTATCATATATTCCATGATCCTTGGCAAACTGGCAAACGTAACCACAAACCCTAGCGCTAAAAGGATGGTTGTCTCGATCATGGGGATTGGATGCTCCTCTCTCCGGAATCCTTCTTTAAGCGGTGAGGCTTAAAGGTATTAAACTATTATTGATGGCTGTGTAGCGTGTTGGTTGATGGTTTGGGGGGGGGATCTCTGCGGTGCCGTGGTCATCGCTCGTGACGAGCGCGCGCGACAGCTTATTAATCAGCCTATGCGCGCGATATTTTTCTTATAGACCTCTATCAATTTTTCAATATGATTTGTCCAACTTAAACATTCTTGGACATATTTACGTATCTCATTTACTTGTTTACGTGGTGATCTTAACGTATACAATATTTTCTTTGTAAAATCATCCACATCCCCCGGTTTGGCATAAACGGCATACTCTCTCGCAACTTCTTTTATCGCAGGTAAGCCTGATGCTACAACCTTACATCCGCAAACAAGAGCTTCTAAAGTCACAAAAGAGAATCCCTCACCTACTTGTGATGGCACAATAATCAGTTCATGTCTATTATAATAATCTATTAATTCATCTTCTGAAAGAGTAGATTGAGGGCGATTGATTTTTTTCGATAATTTCTCTTCTAATTTAGGTATAATACTAGCTTTATAGGCTGCTTCTCGACCAATAAATCCAATTCCTTCTCTTTTTTTATTTAATAATTTAAATGTATCAGTGTCGATCCCATTATGAATAACTGATATATTTCTCTCGTCGATTCCGATTTCTTGAATAATACGATTCTTAACGGCATTAGAAGGCGAAATAATGTGTGTTGCATTCTTAATCATCTTCCTTTGTAGCCAGCCACGTATAAAATAAAGATCGTGTGGACCAAGATCGTGGGCGTGAAGAATATATTTTTTTCTTGCAATATATGGTATAAGTGCTGATCGGAAATTTTGTGCGTGAATAATATCTACTTGGGGGATTAACAAGGCATTTTTTATTATCCATAAAAATGTACCAATGTGTCGTTTATGTTTTGTTCTGTAAATTACTTTGACTTCATGACCCCGATTTACTAATCGGGGAATCACCTCGCAACAATATCGGTTTAAACCTCCTTTAGGAAAATCGGGTATGTAATATTGGGTGATCATAGCTATCTTCATTGCTTCAACACTTCCCTTTCTATCCAAAACATGTTTTTAGTAATGGATCCCATGTACCGTCTTAACTATATTCAAATTATGTATATGTTTAGCTCTTGGCCCATTTTTAGGTGAGGGCCTCACTCAGTGTCTTGGATAGGTTGCGGCCTTGCTGTTTCCACGCGGCTAGCACAGTCATCGCCGTCTCGTAGATTCCGGTGCCCGTACCGTTCCTGAAGCAGCCCATGATCTTCCTATAAACCACATGCTCCTTCAACACCCTCTCCGTCCTGTTATTCGTAGGCTCCACACTTGGTACCATGAGGAAGGTGAACCAGCGATCCATGCCGTTCCTAATCTTGGCGGTGAACCTCCTCACCTCCTTGGACTCGTAACTTCCTCCCGGCCAGCCTTTCCATCGAGGCTCTCCCCTCCCCCGTCAGCCGCTTTCCCTCCTCGGGGGGAGGCTTGTCCACGGACCACCGCCAATTATAGCCCCTCTCCTCCGCCTAGGCTTTGTAGCCCAGCCCCAGAAACTCCTCCACGGCCCGCCCCCTCGCCGGAGATCGCGTATCCGACCTACTGCCCCTCCTGGGCTTAACAACCGTCACAATGCCCCGTTCCTCCAAGGCCTCGAAGACCATACGCGCGCGTGTAGGGGACTGCGGTGAGGAACTGGATGTAGGTGGGTGTGAGCTTGAAGGGGCGTCCTTCCTTTCCGTAGTTCATGGAGTCGAGTTCGTTCTGTTAGTTCTCTACGAAGCTTAGTTCTTATACGAGTTCTCCTCTTCTGATGAGGCGTTCGTCGGTTTCTCTCCGGTTGGTGGGCATGAGGGTATTATTAACGTAAACGCGAAATAAATCTATGGATGCTCCACAAAGTATAAAATAGAGCCTTTTCAAGACTATGATTAAATAAAACGATAATGCATCTAAATCTTTTTTATTGAACAAAATATTTTTTGTATATTTATATCCCAATTGAATGTATTTTCAGCTATTTGTTTAGCATTAAACGCAAGTTTCTTTCTTAATTCAGGTTTTGATATTAAATCATTAATTGCGAACGCAATTTCTTCTGGTTTGGGATCAACGAGGTATAAACTACCAGTAAATTTTGGAATTCCACCAATTCTTGTAGCGATGATAGCCTTCCCACATGCCATAGCTTCCATTAATTTATTTGTTATCACGGAAACGTATGGATACTTCGGATAAGGGGGTACGACAAATATATCGGTATTTCTCAAGTATTCACCAAGTTCTTTGTAAGGAACCCATCCCGTAAATTTAACATTTTTTTGCTCGAGCGTTTTAGGGGGGCCAATAATATTAAAAATTAGATCATCTCTATAAGAAAGAATTCTACTTGCCTTCAAAACTAATTGCACTCCGTGGTGAGGTTCAAACCCCCCAAAATATGTTACATTAATTTTATCATTACCTTTCGGATGTTTCGTAAAAAGATTAATTTTTACTCCAAATGGAATAACCTCAATTTTTTTGGCTCTATTTTTTAACCATGGCATCAAGCTATCATCAATAATAATAAGTTTATCTGAATGTCTCACTACGAGGTCTTGTAATCGAGTCATCATTTTTATCCATATTAACGATGGATAACTCCTAGAACGTCTTAGATTCACGCCATTATCAACAATATAAGTAATTAACGGTTTTTTCCGAATAAATTTGATAATTAATCCAATGATGCCAGCAGGGAAAGCTTCCCAACAAAAGATCATATCGAATTTATTTAAAAAACTATAGGAAACGCAATACAGCAGATAAGATATTAGTCTTATTCCCTTGATGTTTATCCCATAATAATGAGGAAGAATAACAGGGCATTTATTACTATCCCAATCTTTAGCCATCCATACTGAACGATCTCTTGGACTGCTAGGTATCACAAAAATTGTGGGTATATAGGTCGACCTCCTTCTCAATTAAATGACATAGTTTTTTTCCTATATTTCATACCATCTAAGTATCCTTTCAAAACATTGAATCGAATAACGGGGTATATAATAAACAATTGTGGGCAGTTCTTGATAATGGCAATATGGAATCCTCTGATTGGACTAAAGAAGAATGTTTTAACGATTCGTAATAGATTAATTGACGGATCATATTTAGATACTATCGGCGCTGCAAGACCATACCAATAAGAATGATTAACATCCTGCCAAACGTTTTTACGGAGGTGGAGCGATACAACAGAATAGTCCGTTATCCATTTATATTTGGTTTTTAAAACTTTCTGAACTAAAATACTGTCCACCCCTGCTCCGGGTAATCTTGGGAATCCTCCGATCTCACGCATGATCTCTGTTTTATATATTGTGTTATCCATACTATGAGTCATTCTTCGTAGTTTTCTGTTTCTTTCAAGCCTGTACTCCTGAAGCTCCCTAAGTACTGGAAGATCAGGAAGTCTTACTCCTTGGGCTGCAATAACATTTTTATTATTCAGATATTTAGGAATCTTTTCCCACCAATTCTTAGCAAGTACTAGATCTTGTTCGAAGGATATGAAGTATGGTGATTTAACATACCGTAATGCTGTGTTTGCACCATCCCCTATTCCCATTCCTTCATTGGAATATGTTTTCCACTGAAATGACTTGGCGATCTCCCTACTGTTATCTGTACTATCATCGTCCACGAAGATGCGATTTTCAACTGCTTCATTAGGAATCACTTCGTTAATGCGTTTTAAAGTCTTTTTTAAATAGAATGCGCCATTTTTAGCCCACATTACTAAATCTACTCTTCTTTTCTTTTCTTTTCTAATGGAAATAGATTGTGAGTTGATCATAGGCTCAATTCCGAATATAATTTATAATAAGCATTAGCTTCTTTCTCCCAAGTAAAAAAGTTTCTAACTCTCTCTCTCCCTTTTAATCCCATGGTTTCTGCAAGTTCTGGATCTGAAAATATCTTCTTTATAGCATCAGCTACTTGTGAAACATCATTCGCTCTAATCAATATTCCACATTCTTCATTGACAATATCCAAGGGTCCACCAGATTTCGATGCAATTACTGGCCTTCCAGATGCCATAGCTTCAAGTAAGACAGCACCAAATGGTTCAAAGGGACTCATTAGGGCGAATAAACTACTTTTACTGTATAATTTACTCATATCTACATGTGGGACTCTACCAAGAAACCTAATCATTGACATACCTGAAGCTATTTTTTGAAGTTCCTTTTTATCTCGTCCATCGCCAGCGATCCATAGTTTAGCTTCTTTAAATTCTGTATGCACTAATTTCATGCTCTTAATTAAAAATTTAATTCCTTTCTCTTTTTCGAGTCTACCTGCTGTAAGGATTATCTTCTCATTGGGATATGGCGACAACGAAAATAAGTCGAGGTTGACTCCCCTTGGAACTAACCTGATCTGCTTGTTTGTAAGGTTGAATTCACGTCCTATCTGAAGTTTCATTGCGGAGGACGTAGTAGTAACAATATCCGCGTTCTTACAAGCTTCTCTTTCATAATACCATGCTAAAAACCGATATGGTTTGAGTCTGATCAAGAAACCAAACGGATGACTAATTCCTAGTGATTTTAACCGTGTTACAAGCTGAGTCTGAATTAATGGTTTAGCATTATGCTTTAACCATTTGAATACGTATCCTCTTGTTGAAAAAGCGTGAATAATATCATAGTCGGAAGCTATTTTTATAATATCTTTAGGATTTGGGTAGAAAGGAGTTCCACGATAAACTTTGTAAGAAATTTTTTTAAACCTAATATTATCTTTCACTCCTGTAAATCCAGTATTAACAAATGTTACCTCGCATCCCTTTTTCGCTAGATGCTCTGCTAAGCGATTGGAATGTATATCTCCCCCCCATGCTTTTGGATCCCATCGGGGATAACGCCCAAGTATTAGAACCTTCAATTAGTGAATTTCCTCTGAGTGTGTCAATGATGAATCCTATTCACCAATATTTGAATTTATTACTACCTAATACGAAGTAATATTTTTATCCTTCTTGGATTAACCTGAGTTGTCGCGGGGTTATTTCATTTTTATTTCCGTTCTCTTTTCTTCCGTCTCACATGTTCACCAGTATTGCGCGCGCGACGAAGCTTAGTTCGAGGATGAGTTCTCTGCGTTTGATGAGGCTTTCATCTGTCTTTCTCCAGTTTGTGGCCGCGAGAGTACTATTAACGTAAACGCGAAATAAATCTTATATAATCCACAAAGTAAAATCCTCAAATACTATAAATCCCGGTAAATTATTTTCGCCTTCTTAGATGAAACTATTGGACTAATAAGAACTCCCATAGACCAAACCATGATTTTTATCATTTTTATAAAAGGAAGTAGTATACAACAAACGCCAACATAACTCCAACTATGTATAATGATTTTATAATTTTTTAAGAAATAGAAAAGAAACAACAATGATGCAAAAAATATAAAGTATTTATGTATAAACGCAAGAATGATGCTTGTGATAATGGAGAGTGAAAAGATGAATCTTTTAACATTAAAACCTCGTGAACGCTTATGAAGTCTGAAAGGATTTTCCTGTAATCCATAGCTAAAATCTTTTTTCAATGCGTGAAAAAACGATCGTGATGAATAGTGATTTGATTTACACTGTGAATTAATTCCAAGTCTATATCCATATGATCTGGCTTTTATGGTTAGCCCTCTATCATCTGTTTCATCAAAAGAACCACATTTCTCTATGATCTCACGTTTATACATACAATTCGAAGTTGACAGCGTGTCTTTAGTAGTTACAATCCCTTCAATTGTATGCAGACCTGCACACCACATAAGCTTGGTGGGAAAATGAAGGTCATCAGCAGGAATGCATAGACCCGTAATGCCATCATAACCCAATTCAATTGCCTCAGCTGCGCATTCGATCCAATCTGAGAAGAGCAGACAATCGGCATCCACAAATACAAGTAAATCACCTTTACTATTCGCGATTCCAATATTCTTTCCTACTACTGGACCTGAATTCCTATCTGTTTTTAATAGGGTAACTGGGAGATTTTTAATCAGTTCAACACTCCCATCGGTACTACAATCGTCTACAACAATTATTTCATCCGGTTTCAAGGTTTGGGATAATATTGATACTACACAGGGCACAATTAATTCTTCGTTATAAAGAGTAATAATTACACTAATTTTCTTCATCTATTATATAATGATATTAGAGGATTTTGAATAACTTATCCTTTAGCTAGAGCTCTAGGGTTTCAGTTGAGCTATGCATAAAACTGCTCTCGACTCACCCAGAACCCCATTTCACCCATAATCTACTCCCCAAGAAACCGTCTTCCCAGAGGCCTCACAGCCCCACTCTCAATCCCCAAACCACCAACACTCCCAGCCTTTACCCCTTCCCCAGCTAAAGATCCATAGTTAACGCTATCAACCCACCCCCAGTGCGCGCATAACCCTTCTTCTCCCGATCCCAACTCTCATATCCCAGCTCCTGAAACGCCCGCACCGTCCTCCTCCTAGCCGCTGACCGGCTACTCGACACGCCGTTCCTCCTAGGCTTTATCACCGCCTCAATCCCCCGCTCCTCCAACGCCTCGAACACCTCACCCGAATCATATGTCCCGTCCCCCCGCCAGCGAGCGATCCTCCTCTTCCCCTCGGCCTTTTTCCGGAGCCCCGGAAACGCTTTGATGTCGTGCATGTCGTCGGTGGAGTCCTTCATAGCCACGACCTCCTTAGTCCTCGTGTCTACGGCGAAGTGGAGCTTCACATACCGCTTCTTCTTCCCGTGTTTTCTTTCCACCCAGCCTCCAGCCCGGCGCGCGACCAAGAGAGAGCATCAGAGCTAAGACGACCGCCCTTGATGGGCAGCTTATAAATAACATGTAATTTAAGAAATAAACGATTACATTACTTGATGATGAAAATGATAGAAGGTGTAATGGTTAAGGACCTCGGAAAGCATGTAGACGAACGCGGTTTTTTTACCGAACTCATGAGGGACGATTGGACTGAGCTTCTAAGAAAAGACGATATAGTCCAGTTTAACCTCTCCTACAGTTTCCCTGGCATCGTTAGGGCTTGGCATAGACACCTCCGTGGACAAGTCGATTACTTCATCTGCATTGATGGATCTATCAAGGTCTGCGCCTACGATGATAGAGATGACTCAAAAACCTATGGAGAACTCAGCGAGATAATCATCAGCAGTGAACGGCTCAGAGTAGTTAGGATACCCGGAATCCTCTGGCATGGCTATAAAGCCATAGGAACAGAACCAATCAGGCTTCTATATGGTGTAAATAAACTGTACGACTACAATAACCCAGACGAAGAAAGAAGGCCTTGGAATGACTCCACAATCATACCCCAATCTATCAACGACAGAACAGACCACCCCCGAGTTGGAAAGCCTTGGGACTGGAACCACTCACCCAACAAGTAGGAGCTGAAAGATGAGATATCTAGTAACGGGCGGCGCTGGTTACATAGGCGTCCCCCTCATCGAGCAACTCCTTGAAAAGGGCTATAAGGTAACTTGCTTAGATCGATTCTTTTTTGGAACAGAGACCCTTTCAAAGCTGGAGGGAGAGTCTAGGTTAAAACTAGTTCAGGATGATATACGCTGGTTCGACCCCGACCTACTGAAAGGAGTGGATGTGGTGATAGACCTTGCCTCCCTCTCCAACGACCCCAGCGGGGAATTGAAACCGGCGAAGACCTATGACATTAACTACTTGGGCAGACTCCGAGTTGCGAAGCTGAGCAAAGAGTATGGCGTAAAACGATACATCCTAGCTTCCACCTGCAGTGTCTACGGTTTCCACGATAAGATCCTCACAGAGGAGTTCTCCACCAATCCCCTGACCACCTACGCCAAAGCTGCGGTAAATGCAGAGAAAGATATCCTCCCCTTAGGAGACGCAGGGTTCACGGTAGTTGCACCAAGGTTCGCCACAGTCTATGGGTTAGCTCCCCGTATGCGCTTCGACCTTGCCATCAACGCTATGGTGCTAAGGCTCCAAAAAACAAAAAAGATTTCGGTGATGAGGGACGGAACCCAGTGGAGACCCTTCATCCATGTCAGGGATGTGGCAAAAGCCTACCTCCTCCTAGCTGAAACCGCTTCCGAGAAAGTGAATGGTCAGATTTTCAACGTGGGCTCTAACGATCAGAACTACCAGATACAGCCCCTAGCCCAGCTCCTGGGGGACAGCATCGACAAGCCCTACGAGCTGGGCTGGTACGGGGATCCCGACAAACGCTCCTACAAGGTAAACTTCGATAAAATTGCCAAGCTAGGATTTAAGCCAGACCACACTCCAAGGAGTGCAGCCAAGGAGATATGCGAGGCCTTGGAGAATGGGGAGGTAACCGATGGCGTGAAGACCCGGACCGTGGAGTGGTACAAGCATTTACTAGGCCTTGAGGGCCTCCTCAAGGAGATCATGCTAAAGGATACTATCCTGTAAAGGGGAGAAAATGAAAATACTGGTAATAGGCGGCGGCGGACAGCTGGGAGCCAAGATAGTGAAACAAGCCAAGGAGGCCCACTCCCTCTACGCTACCTACATGACAAGGGAGCCCCCTCTTGAGGACGCACGAACCTTCCAAATAGATAAGAGTGACCGGGAGGCCGTCCAAGGTCTGATCAAGAGGCTTGATCCCGACGCAGTCATCGACACAGCAGCCATACACAACGTAGACTACTGCGAGACCAATAGGGAGGAGGCATACCGGGTCAATGTTGAGGGCACCAGGAACATCGCCGAAGTCTGCGGGAGCTTAGGAGCGAAGATGGTCTTCGTCTCCACCGACTATGTCTTCGACGGCAGAAAGGGGCTATACAAGGAGACTGATCCTGCCAACCCTGTTAACTACTACGGACAATCGAAGCTTGAGGGAGAGAAGGCTATACTGGAGGCATGCGAAAACCATTTCATCGCTCGGACCTCCGTCATCTACAGCTGGGTATCCGCAAGTACCCTTCAATCCTCCTCTGGAAAGCCGTTGAACTTCGCCATGTGGCTCACCAAGAAGCTCGGGAAGGGGGAGTCGGTAAACATCGTGACCGACCAGTACAGCTCACCTACCCTAGCGGACAGCCTCGCAGAGACCCTGATTGAGGTCTGCGAGCAGGATACTAAGGGCCTCTATCATGTGGCGGGGAAGACTAGGCTAAACAGGTACGACTTCACCATTAAATTGGCGAAGACGATGGGTTACGACCAATCTTTAGTCAACCCCATAGAAAGCTCCAACCTGAAACAGATAGCGGAGAGACCTATGGACAGTTCTCTTGATGTGGGAAAGACAGAAAGGACTCTAGGCATACCTTTGCTAAACATAGATGACGCCCTAACAACATTTAGTACCCAAGCTAAAGCAGGGATTATGTGATGAGGGGTCTACTCCTCGCTGGAGGCCACGGAACCAGGCTAAGGCCTTTAACCTTCACAGGAAACAAGCACATGCTTCCTCTCGCCAACAAACCCATGCTCCAATACGGGCTTGAACACCTTAAGAACGCCGAAATCAAAGACCTCGGAATCATCCTGGGACCTGTAAAAGAAGGTGTGGTCGAATATTTTGGAGATGGATCAGACTTTGGGGTCGACATCACCTACATCGAGCAACCCGACCCCAAAGGTTTGGCACACGCTGTGCTTGTCGCAGAAAACTTCCTAAAAGACCAGCCCTTCGTCATGTACCTCGGAGATAACCTCCTGAAACAGGGTGTCAAACCCTTCATCGACGTCTTTAAAAAAACCAATTCTGACTTTGTTGGCGGAGTAGCAAAAGTAAACGATCCAAGTAGATACGGTGTAGTTGTCTTCAACGAAGATGGAACAATCAACAATATAGTCGAGAAACCCAAGGAATTCATCAGTGATTGGGCCCTTATCGGCGTCTATGTTTTCAACGACAAAGTCTTCGATGCCGTTAAGCAGATTAAGCCATCTTGGAGAGGGGAGCTCGAGATTACGGACACAATTCAAACTCTAATCACTCAAGGGCACAAAGTAGTAATCCAGAAAGTCGAGGGTTGGTGGAAAGACACAGGAAAACCAGAGGACTTACTCGAAGCAAATCAGCTCATCCTCCACGACCTCCAACCCTACAACCATGGAATCGTAGAAGCCACTGCAACAATGACAAACAACGTGGCGATAGGAGAAGGCTCGATCATTCATAGCCGATCAACCATAAGAGGCCCTGTAATCATCGGTGACCAATGTGAGATCGGACCAAACGTCTTCATCGGTCCTTACACGAGCATAGGAGATCACACGACAATCAGGAACACTGAGATTGAAAACACTATAATCATGCAAGGTACTTACATAGACTGTGGAAGAAGAATAACAGACAGTCTTATTGGCCAGAATGTTACCATCCTCAACCACGAACACAACCTCCCTAAAGGACACAAACTAATCTTGGGAGACAAAGCCATAGTAACTTTGTAAGATTCCAAGACAGAAGCAATACATATTGCGCTCGAGATATTACGAGCACCCACATGTGGATGTTCGCTCGCGCGCGAAAGAAGTTTTAATAAATAAATCAGGCTAGGGTTTCGTTCTTTAACCATTTAATAGTCTTTAACAACCCTTCCTCAAGACGTATTCCGGCTTGCCAATGTAATATTCGTGCTGCTTTCGAAGTGTTTGGGCACCTTCTTTTCGGGTCATCTGGGGGAAGTGGATGATATTCAATCTCCGAAAGTGAATTTGTCATTGATAATATAGTCTTGGCGAGTTCTATTATACGGATTTCAATATTACTACCGACATTAATTACTTCTCCAGCTAACCCTGATAAAAATGAGGCCTTTAAAATTCCAATTACCATATCGGAAACATAACAGAATGATCTAGTCTGCATACCGTTACCAAATACCGTCAATGGCTTCCCTGTAAGCGACTGATCAATAAAGCGAGTCACGACTCTGCCGTATACGTCCCCCGTCCTCATCCTTGGTCCGTAGGTGTTATGAATCCTTACGATCCTTGTGTCCAATTCGTGTTGTAATCGATACGCCGTCGTGAATGCCTCAGCAACACGCTTCGATTCATCATAACACGATCTCACACCATTTGGATTCACATTTCCGAAATATGTCTCAGGCGTTGGAATATACTTGGGATCAGGGTCCCCATAAACCTCACTGGTCGACGCCAAAACAAACCTAGTTTTATGTTTCTTGGCGATACCCAAAGAGATCCATGTACCGAGTGTATTCGCTTTCAATATTTGAATTGGAAACTTTGTAAATTCAAGAGGTGATGCCCTACTAGCAAAATGCAGTACAGCATCTATTTTTTCATCGAAGAATATTGGAGTTGATATATCATGTTCAATAAATGTAAACTGATCCGAATCTAACAGATGTTCAATATTGTCCTTTCTACCACCACTCATATTGTCTAAACATAAGACTCTGCCCCCGAGCCCGACGAGCACATCGCAGATCCAAGACCCGAGAAATCCCGCTCCACCTGTCACAAGAATTGTTTGATCCTCGAACCCTATCTCTTCATTGGACAATGAATCTACAACTGCTTTGATATCATCTTGAACAGAGTACACAGTCAATCATCCCATCCCCTTCGTTTCTCGGGCTAGTGCGTAAGATCGTTCTAACGCCTCCCAATATGAATGAGGCTTACCAATATCTAACCAGTATTCATCGGACTCAAGCTTGACCGCAGATACTTTAGATCCGTCCTCAATTAGTTTCTGAATGCCGTCAGTGAGCTGAAGCTCCCCCCCAACACCCTCAGGCACCGATTTCAGTGCAGTGAATATAGCAGGTGTGAAGGCATACAAAGCAGTAATAGCTAGATTTGTAGGGGGCTTCTCAGGCTTCTCCAACACATTACTTACTGAATAGACCCCCTTTTCGATCTCAGTCCCCTCAATAACCCCAAAGGGCCTCGGATCCACCACCTCCTGCACTAGAAAAGTCGCATCACACCCATACCTCTCATGCACACCACTCATCCTGCTCAGATGCCCATTTCCCTTCGAAAGAATCAGAGAATCCCCCGCGTGAACCATGAACGACTCATTAACGAAAGGCTCTGCCCTCAGAACAGCATCGCCAAACCCCTTCGGCTCGGGTTGACTGAGAAAATTTATGGAAGCATCCACCAATTTCCGGTAGAATTCCCCCAACTCCCGACTAATCTCCCGATTATCTTTAGAATTCAGAGACTCCAGGATATCCCCATCCGAAGTAAAGTGGTTGATTATACTCTCCTTACCCTTACCAACAATGAAGCAGAACTCCCTTACATCAACCTCATAGAGCTGCTCAAAGATCGACTGCAACAGGGGCTTAACACACATCTCACCATCCAAGCCCGCACAAAAAATGGGTAGCATCTCTTTCGGCGTCTCCTTCGTAGCGGGAAGAAGCCGAGTACCCCGACCAGCCGCGGGGATAACCACTTTACTAATCATCTAATACCCCTCGCACATCAAGGCCTAATAATCGTTCTTCCACCCAACCCCATAATAACGTACACCCTTCGAAATCATATCCTTAGGGTCATATGTTCTTCTCCCATCAAATACAATTGACTGTTTTAATAATTTCTTAAACTCCTCGGCGGAGATATCACATATTTCACCCCAATCAGACTGCACAACAGCAAAATCAGCACCAGATAGCACCCCGTCCACATCATCGAAATAATCGATCGGCAGATCAGTAACCCTCTTGAAGTTCTGAATGGCCTTGGGATCGTACGCCCTAATCTTGGCTCCTTTCTCGTGCAACTTCTCTATAATTGGCAGAGCCCTGGTCTCCCTCACATCCCCCGTATTGGGCTTAAAAGAGAGACCCAGAAATGCGACAACTTTCCCCTCTAGATCCCCCACAACGGACTCGATAATATCCACAAAATGCACGGGTTGAATCTCATTAGTATACAGCACGGAATCCAGCAGCGGAGTCTCAACATCCATCCCCCTCGCCAACGCCACGATCGCGTTCACATCCTTAGGGAAACACGACCCCCCGAAACCCACTCCCGCATCCAGAAACCTGGGATTGATCCTGAAATCAAATCCAACCCCCATCATTACCTCATACACATCGACATTGAACTTCTCACAGATCCTTGAGAACTCATTCGCAAACGAGATCTTCGTTGCCAGCAACGAGTTAGCCGCATACTTGATCAGCTCAGCGGCCCTGATATCACACCTGATCTTAGGGCAGTCATAGACGGAGTAGAGCCCCTCCAGCACATCCCCGCTCCTCCCATCATACTCCCCTATCACAACCCTATCCGGATTGAAGCTGTCATGCACGGCGGAGCCCTGCCTCAGAAACTCAGGGTTCATACATAACCCAAAATCGACACCAACTCTTTTTCCTGAATATTCCTCGATAGTAGGCAGGATCAGACCCTCCATCGTCCCCGGAGGGATCGTGCTCTTGGCCACTACCACATGATAACCATCACTATCCTTCAAAGCCACCCCAATATCCTTCGCCACTGCTTCCACCGAAGAAAGATCAGCCGAACCATCCGGCAGAGATGGCGTCCCGACACAAATGAAAGTCACATCCGAACAACCAACGGCCTCAACATTGTCCGTACTACCGGAAAGGAGGCCTTTCCCTACCATCTCACCCACCAACTTTTCCAAGCTAGGCTCATAGAACGGAGGAATCCCTCTATTCAGATTCTCGGCTTTGCTCGGAGTGGTGGTAGTGCAGATGGTCTTGAAGCCATGCTTGGCAAAGGCCATGCCGCTGACTAAGCCAACATATCCCATACCCAAGACCGCAACAGTTATTTTCTCCATCGAGTACTCCCCAAACCGCAATCTAATATCCTATAATTTCATTATAAGAAATTCGTATGTGTTTAGCTCATCATTAAGGTAATAAACTACATATATATTTATATATATGATATGCCTAGGAAACTGGTCCTATCCAAGGGAAACCTCGTCCTCACCGAGGAGATAGAGGGATTCATCCAGAAGAAGGTCACCCCCTTCGGAAGCGGAGCCAAGGTGGACTGCCCCAAGAGGTACTTGGGCCGAACAGTCTACCTCGTGATATGTAGGGAATGACCTGCCCGGACTGCGAACGCGCGCGCGCAAACGTGGATGGGTGAGCGGGCTGTTGAGGTTCCAATTATCTAGGATATAGTTAATAAATCAAATGGTAAAATTCTTGAGGTTGGTAATGTCCTTTCTCATTATTATTCCATTTCCCATGATATTGTAGATAAGTATGAGAAAGCAAAAGATGTTATTAATCAGATATAGTTGATTTCCGACCATCTATACCCTATGACTTAATCGTAAGTATTCCCACTTTGGAGCATGTTGGCTGGGATGAAATACCTCGTGAGCAAGGAAAAATCCTTCTCGCTATTAATAATCTAAAGTTGAGTTGCCTAGCACCTAGTGGAAAAATGATTATAACTATGCCTTTAGGATATAACTCAGAGCTTGATAAATTTTTAAGTGAAGTTAAAATTGATATTGGAAAACAATATTATCTCAAATGAGTCTCTAAAAAAAATGAGTGGATTGAAGTTGGATGGAACGATGTTAAAAAAATAAAATATAGTTTTATTACAGGTGCTAATGGGATAGTTATTGGTATTTTTAAAAAAAGTCTCACAGATAATACTTCCTAGAGGCTTGTTTGGTGGATGGATTCTTGGTGGGATTTCTGCGCGCGCGTATGATTAAAAAGAGTAACGAGAGATGTACTCGGAATGAAAATACTAGTCACAGGGGCTGCTGGGCGATTAGGAAAAGAAATTATCGAAACTCTCTCTGAGTCGAGTCATGATATAAGAGCGTTCGATCTACCCCACATATCATGGGAATCGATAGAAAAACTCGAAGACGTAGAGATCTTCCCCGGCGATGTCACAAAAAAATACCTGATTACCGAGGCCTGTCGCGAGATAGATCTAGTAATTCATCTTGCCGCTCTCCTCCCGCCGCAGAGTGAGGTCGATAAGCGATTGACCCTGAAGATTAACGTCGAAGGGACCCAGAACATAGTTGAGGCTCTTGAACCTAAGGAAAACGTACCAATAATTTTCGCGTCATCCATATCTACGTACGGCATTAACGCTTCAGAGGAACCTCCAATAGGAGAAGATCACCCTCAGAATGCCCACAACATCTACGCGAAGAGCAAGATCGAGGCCGAGCGAATAATACGGGCTTCCGAGATCCCCCATGTTATACTCAGGATAGCTCCGATCGCAATTGCGGATCTTGTGGAATTGCCTGATATCGTCCCATACAAGGCCGATCAGCGAGTAGAATTTATCTATGTAGAGGATGCAGCACGAGCACTTTTCTCAGCTGCGGTCAATAAGAAAGCCTTGGGGAGTATTTTCAACATTGCCGGGGGGGCATCGTGGCAGATGACTGGGGCGAAGTATATCGAAAGGGTCTATGAGGCACTTGGTGTAGATGTAGAGCCGAACTTCAACGAGGAGTACACGTCCATCGATTGGTATGACACAAGTCGAAGCGCTATATTAGATTACCAGAGAGTGACCTTCGACAAGTTCCTTGAAAAACTACAGAGGGTCGCCATCGAATTGGGGCTGATTTGAACGGAATGATGAAACGACGAAATGTAGAGCGTTATCCATCAAAGTTAATTCTTATATCACTGATAATTTGGATTAGATGAAGGAGTTTGTTCTGAGATGAGTAGAAAGATTGCCAGGATACTCAGAGATCTTTGGATCTATTTCAAAGCCGGCCACGGGGGATACCTCGTGTATTCACTGAGTATAATGAACTTCATCGTGCTCCAACATAGGCTTCTCATATCTTACGTACCGTTTCTTTCCAAGTATTTGAGCAGACTCAGCACCTTTGTAGTGTTTTTCTTCCTAACATACATCCCTCTAGCTGTTGTGGTTGGATACTTCGAGTTCAGAAAGGGGGCGCTTACTAGGAGTCCCATGCTCAACCCCTTCACCCAGGACTCCATAGAGGCGACCCTCCTTCTAAACAGCGGGCTCCTCGATTACATCAACGGCGATGTAGATGGCGCCAGGGAGAAGATCGAGGAGAGCGTGAATGTCATGAAAAGATGGAGGAAGAAAAGTTGATCTCAACGTTCATCCCTTGGAAGTTTGCGTTCTTCGATTTTCAACTTAAATATTCTGGTCCAAATTATCTAATTGTGCCGTATCGATGAAAGATAGCATGGAAGAGTTGAAATCAACTTTCAAAGCCACCCTGGAGACGCTAAAAACTTCTCAAGCGGAGGGAGGCCCTTCGAAAAGGCTAGAGGGCTTCTTGTCCCGGATCCAGCGTGCAGAAAAAGTATTGATCCAGAACCAGAAAAAGATCTGGCTGAAAACCAAGAAAGGAAGGGAGGCGCTCACCAAGCTCGGTGTCGCCGCCGAGAGGCTGAGGGAGAGCATCGAATCGGCCGGAGGGGTAGATGAGACAGAGGCGGCGTTGAAAGCGTTGGAGCTGCAGGCGAAGAACATCGAAGATGAGATCCGCAGGAGGAGCATGGTGGTCACCTGAAGGCTCAAGCTACCTTTCTATCCTGATTCTTGATTGTTATATACAAGTTCCCACAGACCCTGATCAAGTTCTAGAGGTTTGAATTCATGGCGAGCAAGGTCTACTTCATGGACGACCGGTACGCCGGCCTCCCCACCAGCCTCCCCGCCAAGGCGGCACAGCTCTTCGACCACGCCGGCCTCACGGACTGCTTCGAGCCCGGGGAATCCGTAGCCATCAAATGCCACATGGGGGAGTGGTACAACTCCGCCTACCTCCGCCCCATCCTGATCAGGGCAATCGTGGACAGGGTGAAGGAGCACGGGGGCATCCCCTTCGTCACCGACACCACCACCGCCCCCTACTACTTCTACGGCTCCCGGAGCACCGCCCAGTTCCACCTGGAGACCGCGGCGGCCAACGGCTTCACCGCCGAGTCCATGGGCTGCCCCATAATCATCGCCGACGGCAACTACGGCACCGAGGACATCCGGGTGGAGATCCCAGACGGCCTCCTCCTCAAGGAGAGCTACCTCGCTCAGGGCATCGCAGACGCCGACGCCATGATCGTCGTCAGCCACTTCAAGGGCCACGGCAGCGGCGTCTACGGCGGAAGCATCAAAAACATAGCCATCGGCTGCAGCTCGAAGCGGGGAAAGATGAACGTCCACCTCACCACCCACCCCGAGGTCGGCTGGAACACCTGGAGCTTCGAGGGAGAGAACTGCATCGGCCGGGAGTGCCCCGACGCCACCCTCTGCGACAACATGTGCCCCGTAGGCGCCATGAAAGTCAAAGAAGACCACATGGAATGGGACCGCAACGCCTGCATAGGCTGCTTCGGCCACCAACGCCCCTTCTTCCGCTGCGACCTCTGGGGCCGCGAGAAATACGAGGACTGGCGCACCTGGTTCCTCATCGCCATGGGAGACGCCGCCACCGGCTACGCCCGCCACATCGGCCCCGAGAACATCGGCTACATCACATACGCCGTAGACATCACCCCCGCCTGCGACTGCGTCCCCGGCTCAGACAGGCCCGTGGTCCCCAACCTCGGCGTCTTCGCCAGCCGGGACATGGTGGCCATAGACGTCGCAGCCCTGGACATGGCAGACGGGGCCCCGGGAATCCCCGGCTCCGCTGCCGAGGAGAAGGAGGTGATGGACCCGGGCTCCGAGAAGTTCACAGGCATCGTCGGCATGAGTCAATGGGTCACCGCGAACACCGCGGCCCGCCTCGGCGCCGGCTCCAAGGAGTACGAACTCGTCCAGCCCCCGGTCTCCGACGACGAGGCCGCCTTCTGCTTCCCCCGCTTCAGCCCAGAGAAACCCTCGGGCTGGTACCTGGCCAAGGGAGTCGAGAAGTTCGGCAGCTGGATCCCCAAGGACGGCTTCAGGTACAACAGGGAGCCCTCGATCCCCTACTCCGAGCTGGAGAAGCGCTGAGACGCCTTCTCTAGCCTTTCTCCGTTGATATCCCGCGTGGTGAGAAGTTATTAGTATCCCACGTTTCTCTTTATCTTGATTCTCATGCCCAAGGAGTTGAAAGGCTACGCGGGGAAGTACCTGCGCGTGGACCTCACCAGCGGAGACCTAGTAAACTGGCCCTTCGACGAGCCCGCGTACAGGGCCTACCTGGGGGGAACGGGCGTAGGCTCCAAGATCCTCTACGACGAGGTCCCCCCTGACGCCGAATGGTCCGACCCGGTGAACAGAGTCACCATCGCGAGCGGCCCCCTCGGGGGCACCAGCGTCGGAGGCTCGGGCACCATCTCCCTGGTGACCAAGGGCGCCCTCACAGGCGGCGCGACCTCGGTCCAAGCCAACGGCCTCCTCGGCGCCTACATGCGCTTCTCAGGCTACGACGGCGTCGTCATCCAAGGCGCCTCCGAGGAGTGGAAGTACCTGATCCTCAGGGACGACACCGCCGAGCTCAGGGACGCCACAAGCCTCCTCGGCTTGGACACCTACGAGACATACGAGGCCCTCAAGGAGGAGCTCGACGTGAAGGGCCGAGGGGCCAGCGTCCTCTCCATCGGCCCCGCCGGGGAGAACCAGATCCGCTGGGCCGGGGCCTTCGTCGACAAGGGCCACTCCGCCTCCCACAACGGCCCCGGCGCGGTCCTGGGCTCCAAGAGGCTCAAGGCAATCATAGCCTTCAGGGGCAGGGGGAGCATCGAGGTCCACGACCCGGAGGGGCTCAAGGAGGTAGCCCAGAAGATCTACGAGGACGTCGAGTGGTTCAGGGGCACCGTCGGGGGCGTCGAGACCGGCCAAAAGTCCGGAAGGGCCACCCTCCCCGTCAAGAACTACACAACCAACGTCTGGGAGATCTCCGACGAAAAGATCGACACATTCGCCGAGGCCTACCTCAGGGACCGCTACCAGGTCGGCAGGGAGCCCTGCTGGGGCTGCAGGCTCCTCCACTGTGCCATGATGGAGATCAAGGAGGGCCCCTACGCCGGCGTAGTCGAGGAGCCAGAGTACGAGCAGCTGGCCGCCTGGGGCCCCGCCATCGGCCAGGACGACGTGGAGGCCGCCTTCATGCTCAGCGGCCTCACCGACCGCCTCGGCTTCGAGAACAACGAGGCCGGATGGCTCACCGCCTGGCTGATGGAGTGCTTCGAGAAGGGCTGGCTCACCAAGGAGCAGACCGAGGGCTTCGAGATCAGCTGGGGGGACGCCGATGCCGCGAAGGACCTCCTTCACATGATCGCGAGCCGCGAGGGCTTCGGCGATCTGCTTGCGGAAGGAGTGAAGAGGGCCTCGGAGAAGATCGGAGGCCCCGCTGCGGAGGCCGCCATCTACACCATGAAGGGGAACACCCCGAGGGGCCACGACCACCGCACCCGCTGGGCCGAGATGTTCGACACATGTGTCAGCAACACCAGCACCATCGAGACCCACACGAGCGTCATGGGCCCAGACGCCCAGGGCCCCGGCGACTGGAGGGCGGTCTCCACCGAGGTCGCCCAGACCAAGGGCCTCATGCAGCTCGAGGACTCGGTGGGCACCTGCAGGTTCAACACCAGGATGAACGCCGAGCACATCGCAGCCGCCGTCTCCGCCGCCACCGGCTGGGACTTCAACCCTGAGGAGGCGAAAAGGGTCGGCCTCAGGGCGGTGAACCTGATGAGGGCATACAACCTCAGGACTGGCATGGGGAAGGAGATGGACCGCCCCTCCGCCAGGTACGGCTCCACCCCCGTCGACGGCCCTCACGCGGGGCTGGACATCATGCCCCACTGGGACGAGATGCTCAGCAACTACTACACCCTCATGGGTTGGGACCCCGAGACAGGCATACCCCTCCCCGAGACCCTGAGAGACCTGGGGATAGCCTACGTGATCAGGGATCTGGAGAACCTCTAAATCCATTTTCCCGAGACGGCTCGGCCACAGTCAGCCGAGTTACTCTCACGGGAGTGATCCCTATTTCTCCTTCATACGCTGTCCAATGGTCTTGAGCTCCCCGTGCTCCTTGTACCTGATGTGGGTCTGAAGCCGCACCGGCAGCCCCACCTGCCTGAGGAACCTGAAGAGGCTCTCACCGTCGATGCGGTCTCTGATCTTCCCCTGCCTTATCCCGTCCACCAGGGCCCTCTCGATCTGGGGCATGACCGCGGGGAACTGGGCCTCTGCCGCCCTGTAGACCTCCCACGCCCTGCCCTTGAAGCGGCCGTCCAGGATCTCCCGGGGGCTCGGCTCCTTCAGCGGCTCGGCTTCCTCCGCCTTGGCGCTCTCCTGCATCATCCTGCGCCTCAGCTCCAGCATCTTCCGCCTCTTGAGCCTCTCCAACTCCTCGTCCATCGCTAGTGCCCCGAAAGCCAGGGTGACCCGGCCTATAATACTCCAAGGCCCCCTGGGATATACTTTTTCGTTCCGGCCGGCTGGATTCCCCGTGGGAACAATCGCCCCCCGAAATAATCGCTATATACTCATCGACGTTGGGGAGTTGTGTCGAACCACCATGGAAGCCGGGCAGGGCGAGGACTTTGGGGACATCATACGGGTGCTCCACGTGGACGACGAGCCCAACACCCTGAGGTTCTGCAAGATGTTCCTCAAGATGATAGACCCCTCCATCCGGGTCGTCTCCTCCATCTCCCCCGGAGAGGCGACCGGCCTGCTGAAGGAGAGCCGGTTCGACTGCATCGTCTCCGACTATCAGATGCCGGAGGAGGACGGCGTGGAGTTCGCCCGCCGGGTCCGGAAGGAGAGCGGAGTGCCCTTCATCCTGTACACCGGGAAGGGGAGCGAGGAGGTGGCGGAGGCGGCGTTCTCCGCGGGGGTGGACGACTACCTCAGGAAGGAGCTGGACCCCAGCAACTTCCAGGTGCTGGCCAACCGGCCAGGCAGGTGGTGAAGAAGCACAGGATAGAGGAGCTGTACCGGAACGTCGTCGAGGGGAGCCGGGACCCGATCGTCATCGTTGTGGGGGCCAAAATCGTCTACGCCAACGAGGCGGCCGCGGACCTGTATGGAGCCGACTCCGTGGAGGAGATCTTGGGCAGGGACGCCCAGGACTTCACCGTCGAGGAGGACATGGAGGAAGTGAGGGAGCGGGCCCTGGGGAGGCAGAGAGGGGAGCCCGAGCCCCGGTTCTACGAGTTCTCGGTGAGGTGGAAGGACGGGGAGGTGTGGATAGCGGAGGTCTCTGCCTCCAGGGTGAACTACATGGGCAAGCCGGCGACCTTGGCCTTCGTGAGGAACGTGACCGACCGGAAACGGCTGGAGGAGACCATGAGGGTGAAGGACCACGCCCTCCGCTCTTCCATCAACGCCGTCGCCCTGACGGACCTCGCGGGGAACCTGACCTACGTCAACGAGTCCTTCCTCTTCCTCTGGGGTTACGACGACGAGGAGGACGTCCTGGGGAGGCCCACAGTCTCCTTCTGGGAGGCTGATGAGGAAGCCTCAGACATGTTGGAAGCCTTGAGTCAGGGGAGGAGCTGGGAGGGCGAGCTCGAGGTTCCAGGTCCAGACTTCGGCGAGCCTGGTGAAGGACAACGATGGCCGGCCCCTCTGCCTTATGCCCTCCTTCGTGGACGTCACCAAGAGGAAGGCTGCGGAGAGGGAGCTGGTCGAGTACACGTCCCACCTGAGGGAGATAGTGGAGGAGCGCACCCGGGAGCTCATGGACGCGGAGAGGATGGTGGCCGCCGGAAGGGTGGCCCCCAAGGTGGGCCACGACCTCAGGGGGCCCCTCCAGACCATCAAGAACGCCGTCTACCTCCTCGAGAGGACCCCCGAGAAAATGGGAGAGATGCTCGAGGTCATCACCCAGGCATCCGATTACGCCGTGGACATGCTGGAGGAGCTGAGGAACGCGACCAGGGACTCTCCCCTCAACATCGAGGAGACGGACCTAGGCGATCTCGTATCGAGAGCAATGGAAGAGGTGTCCCCGGGGCCTTCGGTCGAGGTGGAGACGGACATAGGAGGCGGACTGGAGCAGGGCGCATTGGACCCCCTGAAGATCCGGAGGGTGCTGGACAACATAATTAGAAACGCTCTCGAGGCGATGCATGAGGGAGGCACTCTGACCGTCAGGGCCTGGAGGGAGGGAGGCGAGGCCAAGATAGAGGTCGGGGACACGGGCGTCGGCATCCCGGAGAGCCTCCTCCCCGATCTGTTCAAGCCGTTCCACACGACGAAGCCTGGGGGCTTGGGCCTCGGATTGGCCTACTGCAAGAGGGCGGTGGAGGCCCACGGCGGGCGGATCACCGTCCAGTCCACGGAGGGGAGGGGAACGACCTTCACCGTCACGCTCCCCCTCCAACAACCCTAAAAATCCGGGGGCACAACATCAACCAGGGAGGCACTGTCATGGCTGTATTCACCACAAGCTTCGTCTTCGAGACGAGGGGAGAGTTCGACGTCGTAGACCTGACCCGGGACGCCGAGGAGGCAGTGCGGGACTCGGGCGTCAGCGAGGGGATCGCCGTGATCTACGCGGGCCACGCCACGGGGGTCATCATCCTGAACGAGTACGACCACGCCCTTCTCGAGGACCTCAAGGAGCTGATGAGGAGGCTGACCCCCGCAGGGGGAGACTACCGCCACCCCGGGAACGCCTCCTCCCACCTGCGTTCGATGCTTTTCACCCCAAGCCGGGTCATACCCGTCCACGACGGCCGCCTCGGCCTCGGGACCTGGCAGAGCCTCTACTGGGTCGAGGCGGAGAGGCGGCCCAGGAGGAGGGTCGAGATCACCATCATCGGCGAGTGAACCCCCGAAACCGGCAAACGATAAAAAGACCCAGAGGCAAGTCAGTTCGAAGCTCCATGGGCATCCTGGAAGAGTATGCGAAGCAGAACCCCGGCTCCAAGACCGCCTACGAGAGGGCACGCCTCGTCCTACCCAGCGGTTGCACCCGCACAGTCCTTCACTGGCCCCCCTTCCCCCTCTGCCTCAGGGCCGGGAGGGGCACCCGGCTCTGGGATGTCGACGGCAACGAGAGGATCGACTTCA
>JAUWBQ010000031.1 GCA_030601645.1 Candidatus Bathyarchaeota archaeon
GGACGTCGAGGAGGGGGAGGAGATCGTCACTGTGAGCCCAAAGAAGTTCCTCGGCGACCTGTGGGGGCCCATAAACGAGTCCATCAGGACCATCGGAGGGGGGTGGATCAGAGATGGCAGGCAGAGCAGGTGGGAGATCAGGAAAGAAGACTTGGCCTAGAGGCCGCTAACCCCCTATCGGAGGGGGGAAGACATCGACCACGTCTCCATCCTTGAGGGAGTAGCTTTTCTCTTCAGCGCTGCCATTTACGAGGGTCACAATCACCTCCTCGACAGGTATCGCTAAACTATCGAGGAGCTGCCCGAGGGTCGTCTCATTTCTTTGTTCAATGACCAAGGGTCTGTCAGCCTCATCCCCCTGAAGGTGTTCCTTGAGGGTGCCGTAGAGCCGGACGTCAACCTTGATCATGGGTCTATCTCCATTACATTACCCCTCAAAATGTAAGTCATTTTCGCTCAATCGCGCATGTTTCTTCTCCGGTAACTGCCTCATCGCAAATGATTTATTCCCACAGATAGGTCCACGATAGGAGATTTTATTGTTATGAGCAGACGGAGGCCCGTCACTAAGCCGTGGGTCGTCAGGGACTACATCAAATGCAGCGGCTGCAGGCTCTGCGAGATCGCATGTAGCATGAAGCACGAGGGCCGGATCTGGCCTGAGGCATCTAGGGTGCGGGTCTTCATGCTCGTGCCGGGTGCCGAGGTCCCCCACCTCTGCGCTCAGTGCAGCGACTACCCGTGTATATCGAGCTGCCCCTCTGATGCATTATACAAGAACGAGGACACGGGGGCAGTCATCGTCGACGACGAGAAATGCATCGCATGCGGAGCGTGTATCAACGCCTGTCCGGGTCAGATACCCCACATGCACCCCGAGGGGGGGCGAGTCGTAATCTGCGATCTATGCGGGGGAGAACCCGAGTGCGCCAAGATCTGTGAGAGGGCTGGATACGGGGCCCTCTTCAAAGGGACGAGGTCCTCATCAGTAAACTACGATCTGTACGCCAAGAACCCCGAGGAGATCACCAAGAACCTGGCGATCAACCTCTACGGTGAAAGAGGGGAGGAGTTATCGGAATGACCCTGGGCTACAACGGCAAGATAGCCGAGGTGAACCTCACAGAGGGGAAGGTCTCGGAGTACTGGCCAGACGAGAAGATCCTCAAGGACTATATTGGAGGCAGGGGGCTGGGCGTAAAGATCCTCTGGGACAGACTGGGGGGCAAGTGGAGGAGCGTAGACCCTCTAGGACCAGAAAACCTCCTCCTCGCCCTGACCGGCCCGTTGACGGGGTACGTCTCTGGGACCAGGATATGTGTCACAGGGAAGTCCCCGCTCTCAAACGGGATCGTGGGCTCCACTGCGAGCGGAGAGTTCCCCCTAGAGTTGAAGACGGCAGGATACGACGGGGTCATCGTCACGGGGAGGGCAGAAAATCCCGTCTACCTGCTCATCACGGACGATGGGGCTGAGATCAGGGATGCCTCGAAGCTATGGGGGATGGACGGGAAGGAGACCATTAAAGCCCTGAATCGTGAGATACGAGAGCTACTGAAGGAGAGGAACCCGAGCTTCGGACTCTGGAAGGAGCCCGGGATGATCTACACTGGTCCAGCCGGCGAGAACCTCGTCAGAAACGCCGCTGTCATGGAGAAATGGTCTCACGCCTGCGGGTACGGCGGATACGGGGCGGTCATGGGCTCAAAGAACCTGAAGGCCCTCGTGGCCAAGGGCACAGGGCCCCTGCCGGAGATTGCGCATCCGGAGCTGCTCCAGGCCCTGCTTGACGAAACCTACGATGCTGCGTTCGGTAACCCTCAGAGGAACTTCTGGGGGACAGGTGCCATGGGATACTCGACGGGGGCCCAGAGCTCCGCCGAGCCCGTGAGGAACTGGCAGGAAGAGTGGCACGACGAGAGGAGCATCGGCGTCATCAACTTCGAGACCCGGAACTGGGTCAAGAGGTACTGGAGCGACTACGGATGCACAAGGGCTTGCATGAAGCTGGCGGTCGTCAAGACAGGCCCCTTCAAGGGAGCAATAACCGACAACCCCGACTACGAGCTTCAGGCCTACTGCGGTACAAACCTGGGGATATATGACCCAGATGGCGTTGTCTACATGTCATCGGTTATCGACGACCTCGGCCACAGCGGCATCAACGGGGCGAACACAATAGGCTTCGCCGCGGAGCTCTTCCAGAGAGGAATCCTGACCAAGGAGGACCTCGACGGTATCGAGCCTGTGTGGGGAGACGCCAAGGCGATGGGGGAGATGGCGTACCTAATAGCGGAGAGGCGGGCCATGGGCGATATCCTGGCCGAGGGAACCTACAGGGCCGCTAAGGCCATCTCGGAGATTAAGGGAGTGGACGCCATGCAGTACGCGGTCCATTTCAAAGGGATCGAGGTAGGGGCTCACGGAATACGCACAGGGAAGCACTCACCCTACCTAGGCTACGCTCTATCCGTCCAGGGAGGGGACCACACGTCCAGGCCGCGCCCCCCGATGAGCGAGGCGAGGAGCACGATGGGAGACACCATGGTCGTCTGCACGATGGGGGTGCCGAGGCTTGAAAACATAATCTGGAGGTACCTCAAGGTCGTGACGGGCTGGGAGCTGAGCCAAGAAGACTGGATAAACGTCAACGGGAGGCGGATAGTCCAGATACAAAGAGCGGTCATCCTGCTGGGAGGCCCCGACGTGATCTGGGATCCAGACATCGACGACGACAACCCCCCAAGGTGGTACGAGCCCCTCCCCAGCGGACCCTTCAAGGGATCAGCCCCAGACAGGGCTACGTTGATGGAGGAACGGAAGACGGCATACGCCGACCTGGGCTGGGATAGCCGAGGGATACCCTCCTCGGAGGAACTCCGGAAGCTTGGGCTTCACGACGTCGATGAGGTACTCGAACAGCTCCGGACCTAGCTCCCATCCTCACCTTTTTCAAGCAGGTGATGGGCTACATCCCGCACCCACTTGCCTGACTCCTGTCTCGCCGCAACTGCAACGAGGAAGTCCCTCGACTCGATCTCAAGGGCCTCCTTCCAACTCTGGAAGGCTTTGAGGAGGTTTTCCTGGGCAGCAAGATGATACGTACAGTACTCGGAGCCATCCTCACGTCGCCTCCAGCAGAGTGAGCATACCCTATTCATCCGTAGACCCTCCCCCTTTTGACGGACACTCCATGTTAATGCAGAGCTCCCACGGGCTCCTGCCCCTCGAGGTGACCTTTATGATGGGGGCCCCACATTCACCGCAGCTTCTTCCTATGGCGGTTATCTTGCCTCTCTGGGGCAACGGGTAGCTTGTGGTACACTGGCCATTGAAGTAGTTGCTGCATCCAGCGAACCGTTTCCCCGTCTTCTTGTTCACGATGATGCGGAAATGCCCGTCTCCACACCCGGGGCACCTGCCGAGGTAGATTGACCGTTCCTCTTCCCTCGTAATGGCGCCGGATATCTCTGAGCCTATACGCCCCTCATGGGCTTTGAACCCCGACAGCGTTGACCCCAACAACTCAACGGTCTTCTTGATGGTGTCAGCCCTTGAGAACCCCCCTCTTTGAATGCGCCCCATGTCCTCCTCGAGGCTCCGGGTCATCTCCACGGACAGGATATCCGGGGCATACCTCTCCAGGTTCTCAACGATCGTGAACCCGAGATCAGTTATCTCTGTGGCGTTGCCCTTGACGTAGCCCCTCTTGAAGAGCGTGTCCACGATATCGGTCCTGGTGGCCTTCGTCCCGAGCCCCTCATCCTCCATGAGCCTCAGGAGGCTACCCGGGTTGAACCTCGCAGGGGGTTTCGTGTACCTTTCGAGGGATCGCAACTTAGCAATCGGCACCTTCTGACCTTGGCTGAGTTTTGGGAGCTCGGATCCCTTATCCTTGACGTAGGGCCTGTAGAACTTGATCCATCCCTCCTCGATGAGCTTCGTTCCCCTGAGGAAGAAAGTATAATGCCGCCCTTCCGCATCCACGGTGACCTTCGCTGACACGTTCTCTCTTACCGCTGGTCCGCCGAGAGAGGCCATGAACCTCCTGCAGATGAGGTTGTAGATACGGGCGTCCACTCCAGAAAGATTTCCAGGAATGGCTCCGGTGGGATGAATGGCGGGGTGAGCGGGATCATCCTTCGCGCCTTGTACAGGACGCAACTTGGACTCTTTGAGGAGAGAGGCCGCCAGCCTCGTGTACTCCTTTCTTCTCCTGAGGCCCTCGAGGATGCCCCTGACGTCTATCGTGGGGGGGATTCGCTGGCTTGAGGTCCGAGGGTAGCTGATATAGGTGCCCAGGTAGAGCCTCTCAGCAGAGTTTAAAGTCGTCCGTGGGGCATACCTGAACTTGCTGAAAGCCTCTCTCTGCAGGTCCCCGAGATTGAAAGGAGGAGGGGGAGGCTGCTCGACCCTCCGAGTTGAGATCGTTGAGATCACGCCATCCTTGCCCCTGCAAGCCTTAACGACACTGCGAGCATCAGATTTCTTGCCTACTCGTGCGTCGGTATAATCTAGGGGAATCCTCCGTCCTTCAATCGTTGTCTCAGCTTTGATGACCCAGAAGGGGATGGGGACGTGCGTCCGGATCTCAACCTCTCTCTCCTTAACGAAGTATAGGGTGGGGCCCTGCACTCGTCCTATGCTCAGGGTCTTGAACGTGCCGGAGGCGTTCTTCAGGGAAAGGGATAGGGCACGGGTCAGGTTTATCCCGAAGAGCCAGTCGACCTCGTGGCGGGTCCTCCCGGCCTCGATTAGTGGATAATCTAGGGTGGGGGACATTCCTTCCCATGCATTTATGAGGTCCCTCTCGGTGAGCGTGGAGTACCTCATCCGCTTGGCCTCTCTCAGGCTGCCCTCGCCGCATATGTTCAGGAGCACCATGTAGGCGATGAGGCTCCCCTCCATGTCGAGGTCGCAGGCGCTCACGTACCCTGTGGCCCCCTCGGAGGCGCGCTTGATGGCCTGAATGAACCTCTTCGTCCTTGCCTGCCTCTTGTCAGCCTCGTGGGCTGGAGCCCACCTGTAATCATAGACAGGGTACGTCCACTTTCCACCGTCCTGGGCGATGCTGAACAGGTGGCCCAGTGCGGAGACCACAACCAGCTCATCGTCGTCGCGCCTTGCGATGAAAAGAGGGACTCCCCCCTCGTCGTATGCCTCAGGAGCACCGTCATCGTCAAGGGCGTGGGCAATCCGCCTTGCAGCTGTTGGTTTCTCGCAGACGACGAGGATCCGTTCCTTCAAGTCACTCTCTTCATTGCCAGATCTAATCAAAAAGGGTTAGGTAGACTAGTAAGGCTGACGTTCTACGGATAAAAGCTCTAATAAAATTATGAGGGGTTTGATCCCTCTATGCTATTTCAGGTATTTCCGCATGTGTGCGGGGGTTGCATGGGGGAGGGGGAGGTCTTTCATCGTCTTGAATCCGGGCTCGGCGGCTATGACCGTGGGTATCATGTTTGCGGTTATGGCGATGGTCCCATAGTCCCCGTGTACGCACGGCGTTATCCTCTGGTTGATGGGGGGCTCTCCTCTGATGGTTATGCTGTCGAACTCCTCGGGGGCGCCTATGTAGGCCCTGAAGTCCATGGTTATGAGGTCCTTTCCACCCGCTTTCCCGTAGGCCATCTGCATGGAGCCCGCGTTGTGCCCCTTGGGTACCTCGATGGCGTCGCTCGCCACATCGTGATCCAGGATCACAGGGCTGACGGGGTCGACCTTGATCTCGTCGAGCTCCCACCCTAAGGCGTCCGCTATCATCAATATGGACTGCTCGAGGCCTACGTGTCCCGTGATCTCATGGGCGTCTATCTTCTTCCTGAACTCCTCGATTGAGAGTCCCGCGCCTATCTTCTTCTGGAAGGGTACCCTCCTCGTGGCGGCGTCCATCTGCCTGGTGATGTAGATGTCGTCGACCCTCGTGCACGGACCAGTTAAAACGATGGGTAGTGTGTCCATCAGGAAGCCGGGGTTGATACCCGTCCCCAGCAGGGTGGCCCCATTCTCCTTCGCCAGCTTGTCAAGCTTCTTCGCGTACTCCGTTCCCTCCTCCGTATCGTAGGGGTAGGAGAGCTCCTCGCAGGTCGAGACGCAGTTGACTCCGTGGCTGAGGATCTGGGCGAACTGGTCGTAGGTCTGCTTGACGTATGACATCGTTGTGTGGCAGACGATGTCAGGCTTCGTAGTGGATAGTATCTCATCGGCGTCGTCGGAGATCAGGACGCCTATCTTCTCGCCCCCTAGGACCTCGCCCAGGTCCTTCCCCACGATGGCGGGGTTGATGTCGACGGCTCCTACAATCTCGATGCCATCCTTGGAGAGAAGGTGGGTAGCAAGCCTTCTTCCGATGACTCCTATACCGTATGAAACAACCTTGACGTTCTTCAACGTGAATCGATATCAACAACAGACAACCAACTTAAAACTTGTGCGACAGACACGAACCGGAGACGACTAGAGGAATGAGGTTCTCGTTTTCTAGGTTAGGATACAGAAATACAGCATTTTCCCCGACGGCTCCGGGGAAGGATCGAACACGAAGAGCACCTTCGCGTAGAAATCGGCGTAGACCGTCAAAGACCCATGCTCGCGCTGTATCCTGTTACATGCATTTAGGAACGACCTGAGGCCCCGTTCGGCAACCTTCCAGTCCTCCGAGTACGCGAGGTCCCACTCCATCTCCCCGTTTATCGAGTACCCCCTGCTCCTTACGATTTCAATTCCCTTTTCAAAAGAAATGTATGATTGGCTCAGACCGAAGTACGTAGAGATGCCCAACATGGCGATTATGATGGAGAAATAGTATACTCTCATGTCTTTCAGGCGGATGATGGGTAGATCCATAGTGTCAATAAAAGATTAATCATCAGATGTTATTAAAAGGTGTGAGACAAAATGAAGAGATATTATGACACATTAATATAATGTCCCAACAATGTGAGATATAATTATGCATGTGAAGTGCATGTCAAATCTTAGAACGTTAATCAACCAAAGTGTTCTCAGCTAAAGTGAAATCCAAGAAAAAACGCTTACCACTTGGGACCATTATACTACAGGAAACACATAAAGTATCAAACAGGAAATGTTTTGATATGCACGAATGGGCCCTTGCAGAAGGAGTTATCTCAACCGCCACCAGAGTCGCCGAGGAACAGGGAATCAAAGAGATTACTGAGATTAAGGTGGGCATAGGGGAGCTGCAGCAGATTGAGCACGAGATATTTCTTTTCGCCCTCGAGCAGCTCAGGACACCGAATATAAAAAACGCTAAGTTTACCCTCCAAGCAATTAAGGGCAGGTTAAAGTGCAGGGTCTGCGGAGAGGAATGGGAGTTCAGCAACCGGGACATGGACGAGGAGACGTCGGAGGCAATCCACTTCGTCCCGGAGATGGCCCATGTCTACATTAAGTGCCCCAGCTGCGAGAGCCCAGACTTCAGTGTCCTGGAGGGGCGAGGAGTGGTACTGGCCTCAATTTCAGGGGTGAAAAATGATAACTGATCCCCGGCTAGACATCATCACGAGACGCCTCGAGAATGTCGAGAAGATAATAGCGGTCTCAAGTGGTAAAGGAGGCGTCGGTAAGAGCGTGGTGGCCTCTGCGCTCGCCCTCAGGTTAAAGGAAAAAGGCCACAGCGTGGGCCTGCTAGACCTCGACTTCACAAGCCCCTCCTCCCACGTAATCTTAGGCGTCGAGGGGTTGTACCCGGAGGAGGAGTACGGCATCATCCCGCCCATGGCCCATGGCCTACGTTACATGTCCATAACGTTCTACTCTCAGGACAAGCCTGCTCCGCTGAGGGGAGCCGACACCTCGGACGCCATCATCGAACTCCTCGCGATCACCCTATGGGGCAACCTCGACTACCTTATCGTGGACATGCCGCCGGGAATAGGGGATGCGACCCTCGACATGATACGGCTAGTTGAGAGGATACGCTTCCTAGTCGTCTGCACCCCCTCAAAGGTGGCATACGAGACCGTCAGGAAGCAGGTGAGACTACTTCATGATCTCAACATACCCACGACAGGGATCATCGAAAACATGGTCATGAAGCCAACTACATACGTTTCAGAGAGAGCAGAGGAGGACAACACGACCTATCTTGGAGCTATAAACTATGACCCGATGCTTGAAGACGCTCTGGGAGATGTGGAGCTCCTTAAGAAAACCGAGTTTTACGACTCGATAAAGGATCTCACCGAAAAAATCGGTTGAAAAAAAATCAGCGTAGAGTAGATCACCGTTTGCGGTTGAATCTCCTCAAGGCGACATCCGCCGCTACTAGAAGTGGATCGTAGAGTTCAGAGACGGCCGGGCAGTACGCCAGCTCAACTTTAGTAAGGTCCTCTATGGTCATCTTGTTCTTGATCGCCACGGAGATCACGTTGATACGCCATGCAGCTCCCTCCTCCCCGATTGCCTGTCCTCCTAGAAGCCTCCCTGTCTCCGCATCCACGACGATCTTCACCGAGATGTCCTTGGCGCCAGGCATCCACTTAGGCTTGGTCTGCATGTTGGCCCTTCCAGCGATGACCTTGAAGCCGTTCCTCTCCGCGATCTCAGTATTGTAGCCGGTGCAGGATATCTCCAGGTCGCCGATGAATGAGACGAACGTCCCCATGCCACCGTCATAAACGGCATCACCCCCGGCAGCGTTTACACCTGCGACTGCTGCCTGCATGAACGCCGTCGTTGCGAGAGCTATCGAAACGGGTTTGTGGTCTACGCCGCTGAATGATGCTGAGCAGTCTCCCAGGGCGTAAACATCTTTTACGTTCGTCATCATACGCTCATCCGTGACTATGGCGCCTCGCTCTGTGGCTATCCCAGCCTCCTCTGCGAGCCTCGACTCCGGTCTGACACCTACAGCCATAACCACGATATCGGTGGGAATCGTCTCTCCGGCAATCTCGACCGCCTCGACGTGATCATCACCGTTTATCCGTTCGATCCCTTTTCCGAAGAGGATGTGCAGCCCTTTGGACTCCAAGTATTCGCTGATGATCTTCCCCATGTCTGGGTCCAGGTTCCGGGGGAAGGGAGGCGGGCTTCTCTTGGTCACCCACACGTCCAGGCCAAGCTCCATGAGAGCGAAAGTAATCTCCAGCCCGATAGCGCCCCCGCCGACGACAACCGCCCTCTTGGATTCAAGCGCGGCGTCCCGTAGCGCCTCGGCGTTCTCGGGGTTGGTAACTACGTGAACGCCGCGGCCCAGCAGCTCCTTGGCTCCCGGGATCGGCAGTATCGTCGGCTGGCTCCCAGTGGAAATTATGAGGGAATCATACTCAAGCCAGGAAGTCTCCCCGGATTCGAGGTCCTTCACCTGAACCCTCTTCCCCTCCGTGTCGATGGAGATCGCCTCGTGTCGCAGCAGCTTCCTGAGCTGCCTCGTGGAGGGGACTGTGTGCTTGAGATCCTCAAAGCTCTCCACAACCCCCTCAATCGCGTAGGGGAGGCCGCATGGAGAGAACATATCGTAACTGCGTTTTTCCACGATTGTGAGCTCGGCCTTCCTGTCGAACCTGGAGGCCGCCCTCGATGAGTAGAGGCCCCCCGTCCCGAGGCCGATTATAACGATCTTGCGTGACTCTGTATCTTTCTGTTCGCCCATTCTGAGCAACTCCTTCTATTTACATCCGGTGATTTTTATGCTTTCCAGTTTGAGACGTTGATCAATCTTCAACATCGTATAAAATCAATACTCTTTGGGCAACCCCTGAAGCTCTTCGTGCGTGAAGACCGGACCGTCCAGGCACACGAACTTGCTTCCAACGTTGCACCTCCCACACTTACCTATCCCGCACTTCATCCTCATCTCAAGGGAAAGGAGGATATCACTCGGCGAGAACCCCAGCTCAGTCATGACGGGGATGGAGAACCTGATCATGATCGGTGGTCCGCAGATGGCGGCTATAGCGTTTTTGGAGCTGGGCGCGGCCTCTTTCAGGATCGTCGGGACATAGCCCTCTTTCCCCGTCCATCCTGAGTCGCCCTTGTCCACGGTCGCTATCAGGTTTATGTCATCCCTCTGCTCCCAGTCTTCAAGATCGTACTTGTAGATGAGCTCCCCCGGGTTCCTTGCGCCGTAGATTACCGTGAGATCTCCGAACCTCCCCCTGTTGTCATCGTGTAGAATGTACTTCGCGAGAGATCTCAGGGTCGTGAATGCGAATCCCCCGCCGACCAGGACGACGTTTCTGCCCTCCATGGCCTCGATGGGCCAGCCGTTTCCATAGGGGCCTCTGATCCCTATCCTGTCCCCTTCGGAGCAGTTGTGGAGAGCCGTCGTCACGGTGCCGACTTTCTTGATGGTGAACTCTAGGAACCCCTCGTCTGTGGGGGAGGAGGCGATGCCTATGGGGCACTCACCGGCGCCAAAATAAGAGATCATCCCGAACTGCCCGGGGGTGTATCTGAAGCTCCTTGCGAGATCGGGGTCTTCGAAGACGACCTCGAAGGTCTTTATATCGTTGGCATCGTTCTCGGTCGTGATCTTCCTCAGGGCAGCGATGTTGGGCTTGTATGGATTTGACATAGACACCACCAGGTTACACGCTCATGATTTCCTTGATTGTCTCCCTTATGTCCTGGTTGACAGGGCATTCCCGGACGCATCTGCCGCATCCTGTGCAGGCCAGCACGCCGTATTCCTTTGGGAAGTAGCAGAACTTGTGCATGATTCTCTGCCTCATCCTCTCCTTCCCTGATGGCCGGGGGTTGAAGCCTGATCCCTGGAGGGTGAACTGGGTGAACTGGCAAGTATCCCAGAGACGGATTCTTTCCACCCCCGTGGACGTCTCCTCATCGATGATGTCGAAACACCAGCAGGTGGGGCAGAGGTAGGAGCAGACCCCGCAGCCTACGCATTTAAGATGTACCTTATCCCACAGGGGGTCCTCGAACATCCCTTCCAATCTCTCGCTGAGGCCTTCAATCGGCAGATCGGTTTGTAATGCCTTTTCAGCCTCCTCGGACATTTTCTCTGCCCTTGCCATGTCGTCATCGCTGGCATCCCTCAACCCATGGACGCCCTCGATCATCCTCTCGCCTCTCTCTGTCAGGATCTCTATGAGATACTCCTCGCCCAGATCGACCAGCAACATGTCTATCCCCTCCTTACCGAAGGGGCTCCCGCCCACCGACGCACAGAAACATGTGGCTCTGGGGTGGTTGCAGGCTAGACCGACGATCGATGTCTTTCCTCTCTTGTCCATATACGGCTTGTCTTTGTAATCGCCTGAGGCGAAGAACTTGTCCGTCAATACGAGGCCCTTTGCGTCACAAGGGTGAACTCCGAACAGCACCCAGTCTTTGTCGTTTTCAGAGGGTTCTTCTGTTTCTAACCCTTCTTCTCCCTTCTTGATTCTTAGGATGATCTCGGTCTGAGGAAAGAGGATCTCCTTTGAAGACAGCTTGGGGTTTTGGAGCTCAAGGCAGGCCTCACTCCCAGAGGCGACCTCCATTAGCCTGGCGTACTTTCCAGCATCGACGGGAGCGAACACCCTGTATCTCTCGATCAACCTATCGATGAGGGCTGGGACCTCCTTCTTGTCAACTATTTTAATCTTCACGCGGAATCCCCTCGAAGCTTCATATCACGAACTCCTCCGAGTCCTCCTGCTTGAACACGCTCATGACTGGCTTCTCTTCGACGTCCATTCCAGCCTCGAAGCTGAACCGCTCCTTCACGATTTTCTCACCTTTCTTTAAAAGCGTCCTTAAATCGATGCCCATGGGGCAGGAGCGGCTGCAGGCGCCACAGTCCACGCACCTTCCGGCCAGATGGAGAGATCGGACGATGTGATAGATCATGGTGTCTGAGAGATCGTTCGTCTTGCCGAACCAAGCGGGCATCGTCTCATCGACGAAGCACTCCTTGCAGTAGCACATGGGGCAGACGTTTCTGCACGAGTAGCACCTGATGCAGCTGCTCAGCTCCTCGACGAAGTGGGCCCACCTCTCCTCCGCCGTCATCGATTCCAACTCGTCGACCTCGACGTACTCGTCTGTGTCAGGCTCCTCTGTCGGCGCATCTCCAATCATTATGTCGTAGACTGCGGGGGTTCTGTGTCTGCAGCTCAGGCATGAATCGCAGAGGAAGCTTTTAGTGGGAAGCTCCTCCTCAAAGCCTTCTCCCCTGACAGTTATTTGCTCTTCATCCACCGTCGCATCAAGGACCTCTCGACCGTCCAGTACAGAATCTATTTTCTTCCTGTCTACTACCCCTGAGCAGGGGAGGCCTATCAGCACGACTTTATCACGATCTATCTGCCCTTCAGCGATGCAGACCACCGCCGAGCGGGCGTCGCACCCCTTGACAAAGACGCCAATTTTCGCATCCTGCCCGATCAGATACTTCGCGAGGTTGGCGTCGCACGTGGGGTCCCAGATGAGCCTGTCGACATCACCGGAATCCACTATGAAGCAGGGGGTCGAACGGAGCGGCGTTGTGCCCCTCTCGTACCCTATGACTAGGTCGACATCTCCCTCATTGAGCAACCTCTCGGCAGCTTCCTTTATCGAGTTCCCCAAGCCTTCCATCCCTTACTCCCCCTTCACGAGCCTATGGGCAGGGCCCAAGGCCTTCACCTTCTCGACGACCTCCCTGACCAGCTTCGAGAACCTCTCTCCTTCAGCCGCC
>JAUWBQ010000231.1 GCA_030601645.1 Candidatus Bathyarchaeota archaeon
AAGAACACCAACAAGATCTCCCACTCCAATCATCTGATCGTTTATGAAGCAGTTGGTAAGCGTGGCCGTCGTTGTACCAGAGTTCTTTAGTGTTATAATGATTTTCCAAGCATCATCTGGGTTAGCAGGAGTTCCAGTTGATTCATATTTGAGTGCGTAGCCGCTCTGTATCTCGATCTTCTCGAACTGTGTGTACTGTCCTGCGATCCCGCTCATCCAGTAGGAGACGGCGACGGCGACTGTGATGGTGACGGCGACGAGTATGACGGTGGCGATTACGGGGCTGACTGCTCTCCGTTTATTCGGTCTCATTAGCTTTATCATCCTAGCGATTAGGGTATCAACCATCATAAAAACTGTTATGAAGAACTGAAACTTATCAGTGATATATACCTTTACTCGATTTTCGCGCGCGCATCTCCGCTTAAAACTTACGAGACCCTGCCTAATTTTTCAAGTTCCTCATAATGATGGAGGAATGTGATACCCCTATCCGTTGTCTCATAGAGTTTATCTTTAATTTCGATCAGGGCTCTATCCAATAGTTCTGAGAGGAATCTATCTATTATTGTAAAGTTCAAGTTTGCCTGGTAGACCATAGAAGTTTTTGTAACTCCTCCTTCATTAGCCAGGTAGAGTATCTCCGCGAAGATTTCGATGTCGTTTCTTCTCTTCTTATGTTCGCTCTTTTCGTAGTCTTCTCTCTGGAATCGCCTGATAATGCCTGCCTTCATCAGCTCCCGTATGTTGTATCCAACGTTGCTGAATGTGATATTTTTCTTCCCATACTCCTTCATGATCTGATGTTGAGTTTTATGAGGATCGAAAAGCCATGCCTCGAAGGCCTCCTTGGATGAAGGTCGCTTACCCCACCAGAACCGCTCATACTCTTTCTCGTCCATTATCTCATAGCTGTATCCGCCATAGGACTTGTGGTAGAACCTCTCCATCTAAGAGACACCTAAATTCATTCGCCATTTAATGGGGCGCATCACCGCTTAAGGATTATGAGTGTTACATATGCGTAATCTGCGTGAGGCCATCGACTAAAAAACATTTATAATCTGAGGACTAATTTTAACGATATTACATGGGAATCGTAAACGATTACATAAAACAGAACCCAGGTTCGGAAAGAGACTTCAAAGAGGCTGCAAGAAGCCTCCCCGGAGGTAGCACCAGAAGCGCTCTCTTCTGGCCCCCCTTCCCACTGTACATGGACAGGGGAAAGGGTACGAGGCTCTGGGACGTAGACGGGAACGAGAGGATCGACTTCAACTTCAACAACACTTCCCTGATCCTGGGCCACAACCACCCCAAAGTCGTCTCAGCGGTCCGAGGACTGCTCGAGAAAGGATTCACCCTCGGCTCCCCCACGGAGCTGGAGTCCAAGCTTGCGGAGGAACTCGTCGGAAGGCTTAAGGGAGCCGATTTGGTCAGGTTTACCCCCTCGGGGACCGAGGCGAACATGCAGGCGATCAGGCTTGCAAGAAGCTACTCTGGGAAGAACAAGTTCGCAAAATGTCTGGGGGCCTACCATGGTTCATATGACGCCGTGGCAACCACCCCGAAGGCGAAGACGGGCGTCCCAGACGAGGTTCTGGCAAACACGCTGTTCTTCCCCTACAACGACGCCGAGGCCGCCGAGGCGCTCGTGAGGAAGCACAAGGACGAACTGGCTGCAATCGTCGTCGAACCGACCCAGAAGGACATGACTCCCAGACCCGACTTCCTGAAGGCCGTGAGGGAGGTCACTGAGCAGCACGGCATCCCCCTAATCTTCGACGAGGTGATCTCATTTAGGCTGAGCCACGGGGGGGCGCAGGAGTACTACGGTGTCACCCCTGACATCACCTGCATGGGGAAGATAATTGGAGGGGGCTATCCGGTCGGCGCCTACGCCTCCACCGAGGAGGTCATGGAGCTCCTCATCGTTCCCGAGTCGAAGCTGCCTGAGATGGCTGGGGCCACGCTGGGCTTCTCGGGCACATTCAACGCCCACCCCATGTCCATGACTGCCGGAATGGAGGTTATGAAGGTGATGCAGCCAAGCGTCTATGACCGAATGAGGGCTCTGGGCGCTAGGATCAGGGAAGGGCTCAAGTCCATCCTCGACGAGGGCGTGACGGCGCACGTGGGAGGCGCCGGGTCCTTCTTCCACATCATCTGGACCGACGAGGAGGTTTTCGATTTCGAGACATCCGCCACCGGGAATAGGGTCCTCGCCAGATACTTCGACCTAGGGATGATGAATAGAGGTTTCTTCTATCTGGGGCACACGAACATCTCGGCCATCACCACGGAAGATGAGGCGGACTCGCTGCTCGAAGCCGTCCGGGGAACTCTAGGGGAGTTGAAATCTCTCGTAGAGAGGCATGCTCCGCACCTCCTAAACCTTTAAGCGACGATGCGCCTCTCAGAAAGGGCCTCCGACGGAGAGCAGTTTAGTGAGCTTCTTAGGATAAACAACTGTGAATGGTTATATGCCCTGCAACAACGAACACATCAAACTTATGTCCGTTCTCACAGGACATTGAGTTGTCCCATCTTTCACGGTTC
>JAUWBQ010000189.1 GCA_030601645.1 Candidatus Bathyarchaeota archaeon
GCTCGCGCGCGACCATGAAACAGTAAATTATTCAATACTCTTTTCTTAACTTTCACCTAATGCATGACGATCTAAAATGGTCGAGATCACATACCAGATGTTGCGCGCACCTATAACCTCACAAACCCGCCCACGGAGCCACCACATACAACCTAGGAAGCCTACCAATACGGCGCTTACGTGAGCATAGGTAAGGTTCTGAGGGTTCGAATCCCTCCCAAGGAGCCACCCCTGTACAGTTTCTATACAGGAATTTAACGACGTAGTGTTTCAGGTAAATAAAGTAATATCTGGGTCTGAGACACATCAGCTTGGATGTCGAACCTCTCGAAAGAAGAAGCACTACAGATGATCTCCGCGTCCAGCAAGCTCGCCCACTCAATACTCGTATCCAAGATAATGGTCCGACTGGCAGAACAACTCCAAGAAGACGCAGACGAATGGGAGATCGCCGGCCTGCTCCACGATCTGGACTACGACCTCGTCCAAGACGATCCAAGTCAGCATGGTGTCAAAGCCGCTGCCATCCTCGATGGAAAGGTCTCCAAGGAGGTCCTCCGGGCAATAATGGCCCACGATCACAGGACCGGTCAGAAGGCTGTAACTCTCCTGGACAGGGCACTAATTTTCTCAGACTCTCTTGCCACACTCATAGAAGACCAATCTCTAGACCGCGATTCAGACGAAGAAGAGATTACAGAAGCCATGTCACTTGAGGCAAAAACGAAGCCATGGATTCCCCAGATCATCAATCGTTTTTATTTAGAAACAGACCTTGATTCGAGAGCTCTTCTTATAGTCATTCTCCAAGAGGCCAGAGGATAATATTTTGGATTAAGGTCACCGCTCTCTATGCTTCAACGGTTCGAATCCCTCCCGCTGCGCTTTCTCCTGATACAGCTAGCTTAGGATTAGCTTTTTTCAAGCTAACATGGGTTTATCCCCTTTTTTTAGACGAGGTCGTTTTTTCGGTTATCCTGTCTTATTTTTGGGGAGGTCTCTGTGTGTGTCTTATTCGGTGAGGTGTTTGTCTATGAATTCAGGTATCTCCTTTGTGTATGATGGGTTGAGAGATATTGTATTTCCTTTTTTACGTGGGTTTATCAGGCGATCTTTTACCAGTTCGTTGAGGCATCGTCTGACCTTTTTTCCATCTCCTAGGACATCCTGACCAATATAGCGGACCATTTTTTGCGTAGTGTAGTATTTCCCTCCCCATAGCCTACGTCTTAGTAGGAAGCTCAGGATTAGTGCCTTGATCTGGTAGTCTGTCAGGTCGGCAGGGGGCATAGAAAAGTTCACTATATGCTCCTACAAAGTGCAATTATTTAAATATGTTGCTGATATAGATAGTGTTGACCCAGAATGGCCGTTCTCGTCGATCAAGAGAAAATAATCGATGAAGCTGAGCCGGAGACCATCCTGACCTCGCTGTTCGGGAGGTCACCGGCGGTACGCTTAATCGATTTCTTCCTAGATCACCCGTTAAATGATTTTATGCAGAAGGAGATTGCGGAGCGGGTGGGTATGAACAAGAGAACTATCAGTAAGAACCTTCCATCCCTGTTGGACAATGGAGTGATATCAATGACGAGGACGATTGGGAAAGCCAAGCTATTCAAATTGAACGGTAAAAGCCCCATAATACAAAAGATACGCGATTTGGAGAGAACCGCATCCCTTGAAGCAGCCCAAAAAGAATTGACGTTTGAATAGCCTGGGAAAATATCTTCGTTGCATGAATCCCTCCCGCTGCGTCATCTCCAGCGTGCCTGATCTCTACTAGGTCTTTTTCGTTGAGGGCTAGTCCTTGGAGTCTCTTCTGCCGTGGCGTAGCCCCAGCTTCACGGTGAGCTCGGCCATCTTGAGGGACGCCTCCGCTCCGTCCAAGATGGGGACCCCGGTCATCTCCCTCAGCCGCCTTCCGAGCCCCCAGAGGGCCAGGCACCCCAGGGTGAAGGCATCTCCCTCACCTCGCTCAATCCTCTCCTCCACCATGGATGTGATGACGGAGACGGTCGCCTCTAGGTCCCTCCTCATCTCTAGGACCGGTATGTCGGGGGTTATCCTGCAGGGCCTCCTCCCCAGCGTTGATGCGAGGGCCGTCATGGACTCGCCGGGGCCGATGACGGGCATCTCCACCAGCTCCCGGGCGGCCCCCAGGGCGGGGTCCCCCCCGCACCAGATGATCGCGGCGTCGCAGCCATCCGCCTCGGCCTCCCTGACGAGCCTCAGGATCTCGGGGCCCGCGAGGACGGCGTCCGCCTCGGACTCGATTGCCGGTGGACCGACCTCAACCTGTGCGTAGTCCACCTCAGTCCCCGGATCCGCTATCTCCCGCAGATAGTCGAGGCGTTCCTGTATCGCCTCTCCGTCGAGGCCGGTTATGGGTATCACGATCCTGATCCGCATTGCCCTCAGGACTGGTTAGGTATGCTAATGTGAAAAGCCTATGGTTAACCCGTTTTGATGAATGGTTCAGCTCTCCGCCAGCTTCCTGAACGCCTCCGGTTTCATCCTGAACGTCGTCCACTCGTCCATGGCCACCGCCCCGAGGCTGAAGTAGAACTGCCTGCTGGGCTCGTTCCAGTCCAGCACCGTCCACTCAAACCTCCCGCACCCCCTCTCCACGGCCACCCTGCACAGCTCCCTCAGCAGAGACGTCCCCACCCCGTTCCCCCTGAACTCCTCGGGCACGAACAGGTCCTCCAGCCACAGCGTTGGCTTGGACTCGAATGTGCTGAACGTGTAGTAGTAGAGGGCCACCCCCAGGAACGGGGGCCCCACCTCCCCGGTGTTCTCCGCGAGGAGGCAGTCGAATATCTTGTCCCCGCTGAACCCGTACTTTTTGTAGAGCTCCTCGGTCCCCTTGAACTCTATCTTCTCGTAGACGCTGAGCTGGTAGCACAGGTCCAGTATCGTGGGGATGTCCTCCTCCTCAGCCACCCTCACCTCCCACTTCAGGTCCGGAATCTTGGGCATGATGATCAATACGAGGAGGGTTGAGGTGATATTACTCTTTTCGGGGACCCTGCCCCGTCCATTCAATCCCCAGAGAAAAGGTCCGCCCTCACCGACAGGGAGAACCGGCTGAACTGGAACCGGCGAACCAGGACGTCGTAGTTCACCGCCACGGAACGCCTCTCCGTGTACTCCGACAGCCTCCCCGCCCCGATGTCCTCAGCCGCCCGCAGCATCTCCCCCATCTGCTCCCCCTCCACCAGGGGCTCGTTGTGGGCCGGCATCAGCCAGTCATAGAAGGGCATCCGCTCCACCAGCCTCCGGCAGCTCTCAACGAACTCGCCGTGGTCCCCACCCGGCAGGTAGCTGG
>JAUWBQ010000005.1 GCA_030601645.1 Candidatus Bathyarchaeota archaeon
CGCTTCTGTAATATCTGCGAACGGCTGCACCCCCATCCCAGGGGAGATCATACCCGACGAAAAAGAAGCCATCAAGGCAGCAGTTAGAAAGGCTGCTGGATACGACTTGGGGGTTTTCTCGGGCGGGAGCTCCGTGGGAACCAGGGACATCTTCGCCGGCACCGTTGAAGAACTGGGGGAGGTTCTCTTCCACGGGCTGCAGGTGAAGCCCGGGAAGCCGACCCTGTTCGGCGTCGTCGACGATACCCCGATCTTCGGAATGCCAGGGTATCCAACATCCTGCCTGAGTAATGCCTACATCTTCCTCGCCCCCGCCCTCAGGAAGCTCGCCGGGTTCCCCCCAGCCCAGCCAAGGACCGTGGTGGCTAGGATGGGCTCCAGGATAGTATCATCCTCCGGGAGGGAGCAGTTCCTCACCGTGAGGCTGGAGGACGGCGTCGCCCACACCGTCTTCAAGAAGTCGGGGGCCATCACGAGCATGGCCCACGCCGACGGGTACATCATGCTTCCCGTCAACCTAGACGTCATCGAGGAGGGGGAAGAGGTCACGGTCACCCTCCTGAGCTAAAAAACTATTATTCACTCACCGTTCTTGGGCTGGAAGAAGACCTTGTAGAGGAGCCCGTTCACCATCAGGAAGCCCGCTCCTATCATGAAGGGAAGGGAGAGGCTGACGTATCTGAAAAGATATCCGACAACAGGCGGAGCCAAGACTCTGACGCTCATCCTAGAGAAGTTGCTGATGCCTATGGCGGTGGCGATCTCCTCCGGATCGACGATTCCAGTGGCGAAGGACTGGCGGATGGGCATGGTGAACTGCATGAGGACCCTGAAGGCCACCAAGAGGACAATGGCCAGGGGATACCATGTAGTGAGGGAGAACGCCGCAGCGAGGACGGCCGTGGCGATCCGGGAAGCCACGAGGGTCGGGACGTCGCCGTAGCGGTCCATCATCATGGGCACGAGCAGGTAGCTGAACACGGACAGGAACCTGGCCACGGCGTAGATGGGCCCCAGCACCTCTCCGCCTACACCGAACCTGAGGAAGAAGTAGAGGGACATCATGGACCCTATGAAGCCCCAGCCGAGGCCGCTGGTGGAGCGCACCAGGGAGAACTTCGCGATGACCCCCCAGGGGTACCTGCGGGGCCCTTCCTGCGCATCTGCCTCGGAGGCTGTTCTCATGACCTTCTCCGTCTTCGCCTCTTTCAGCAGGATGACGAACAGGAGGGATACCAGTCCGCCCAAGGCCCCGAACCAGAAGAGGATCTGGTGGGCGGCAATCATGTCGAAACCCAAGCTGGTCTCGAAAAAATTGGGGAGGCCCGCCATGAGAGAGCCGAGAGTGGCGGCGAGGGCGTTTGCGACTGCGAGGGTGCTGAACACCAGCGGACGATCGATGATGCCCGTCTTGTCCGAGATGTAGCCCGAGACCACCGGCTGGCCCGCTCCCGCCCCCTCACCCATGGCCCCGATGCCCTGGCCCAGGGCGAGCATCCAGAAGTCAGTGAACATTGCGAATATCACCATCCTGAGGGTCGCGAAGATGCCCCCCAGCACTAGGAAGGGCTTCCTCCCGAACCTGTCGGAGAGCATGCCGAAGGTCAGGTGGTGTATGGCGCTGACCAATGTGGCTATGGAGAGGAGCAGACCGACCTCCACCTCGTTGAATCCCAGGAGGTAGAAGTAGATCGCACGCACGATCATGAGGAACCCCATGGAGATGCGCCTGAAAGCCATGGAGGCCATGAGGACCCTGAGATCTCTGTCGAAGCTATCCGGAAGCTGCAAGCCAAGGTTTCCGAGACTATTTTTGGCCAAATGAATTCTTGACTCCTATGATTCTCTACATATAACGGATCGGGCTAATAGGCCTTCCTCACAGATTAATTCATCGACCACTCGATCATGAATGTCTTCAATCGATGTTCACGGTCTCCCGGAGAGTGGGAGCCCAGATGTTGTTTGTGCAGATTTGAAAGTGAAGAGATATACCAGTTTTAGTCTATTTAGGTAAAAACTCGTTATAAAATCGGGAATCCTTTAAAGATTCCACCGGAAAATGGGTTCCAAACCCCTACATTCGAGGATGAAAGATTGAACACCGGATTTCAGGCAATTGATTGTGAACACGAATCCCCCGATCTGAAGAAGATGAAGGCTTACAGAGAGAAGCTGATCGAGATCGGGAAGAGAGGGGCACACAACGCGGCAAGCGCCTTATCCGAGATGCTCTTCGAAGAGGTCACCCTCGACGTCTCGGACGTTCATATCCTCCCTCCTCAGCAGGTGCAGAACATATATGACACCCCTGACCAGGCAACCCTCGGGATCTACATGGAGCTGAGCGGGGAGGCAAGCTGCGACTTCCTGCTGGCGTTCGAGGAGTCGGAGGGAAGGGAGATCGCGGCGGTTATGTCCATGGAGGACTCACCTGAGAGCTTGGAGCCCGACGTCGTTGGCGAGGCCTTGACCGAGCTCGGCAACATCGTCATAGGGTCCTTCATCAACGCGATAGCCGACTCCTTCTCAGTGAAGCTCATCCCCACTCCTCCCAACCTGACCATGGATTTTTTCGACTCCATCATAGACAGGTTCCTCATCAAGCAGTCCATAAACACCGACCTCTCCATAATCTTCGTGACGACCTTCAAAAGGATGGAGAAAACCGTGAACGGGGCCCTCATCGTCTTTGCCGGGAAAGAGTTCCTCAACAACATCCCATCCTGATAAGATCGATCTTTTCAGACAAAGGAGTAGAAGGTTTCACGGTGGCCTTAACAAGACATCGTGATTCCCGTGTAAGTCTCGCCGTGATGTCTAAACGACTGAAATGATCAATACTGGAGGCGTTTGTCCACTTGGTTGATGGGCTCCCGTCCTGTGAATATCCTGTGAATGTTCTCCGCAATGATCTCGAGGGATCTTGGTCCAGACGTGTCCGTCGATCCCGCAACGTGGGGCGTGACGACGACGTTCTCCAGCTCGTGGAAGGGGTACTTCGAAGGAGTCGCTTCCTGTCCCTCCCCGAGCCAAGTGGCATCCCACCAGTGGGGGGTCCACCAGACGTCGATGGCGGCCCCTGCAATCCAGCCTTCGTTCAAGGCCTTCCATACGGCGTCCTCGTCCACGATGGCGGCCCTAGCCACGTTCACCAGGGAGGCTGAGGGCTTCATCCTCCTTAGCTCCGCCTCCCCGATGATCCCCCGGGTCTCCGGTGTGAGGGGCATCACGACCACGGCGAAGTCGGACATCTCCAGTACCTTCCCGAGGTCTCCGGGTCCCCCGATGAAGTCCAAGCCCAGCGCCAGGTCGGCCTCGGTAGGGGGGTGGCGCTTGACCGCAGCGACCTTCATGCCGAAGGCGAGAGCCCTCCTGGCCACCTCCGTCCCTATGCTCCCGAGGCCCAGGACGCCCATGGTCTTCCCGGCCAGCTGCTGGCTGCGACTTCTGTCCACCTCTCCTTTGGCCATCTTGAGATGGCGAGGTACGATCTTTTTCGCGAGTGCCAGGACGAGGGCCATGGCCGACTCCGCCACTGGGATGGGGTTGGCCCCCGAGGTGTTGGAGATTAGTATGTCTCTCTCGTTTATGACATCGAAGGGGATGGTGTCGACCCCGGCCCCGCTCTTCTGGATGAACCGCAGCTTCGGGGCGGCCCTCACCACCTCCTCGGCCAGCCTCACGCAGATGATCGTCTCGACGTCCCCAGCGAGGGTAGCCAGCTCCTCGTCGGTGTAGGTCTCGGGGACGATGAACTCAACCTCTTCTGGAACCATCTCCTTGAGCTTGGAGAGGCGGTTAACCAGTCTAAGAGAAGTTACTAGCACCTTCAACTTGGGCTCACTATGGATCCATTAGACGGGGCTCCGTCCTTATAGTTTTATATAAATTCCTAATGGGCGCTCAGTAGCCGAGCTCCTCTCCCACGATGATGACGATCACGTCCGTGTCCCTGGGCCTCCTGTGGATCAGCGTGGTAATGCTGCAAATCCTCTCGGGGGAATCACAGTCCTCGCACTCGCCGGTGACTGTGCACGGGGTCCCCCTGTTGAGTCTCTTCGCGTTCATGGGGGATGCGATATTACTGGCCCTCCAGAGCCCCTCCTCCAAGTCTCCCACGATCTTGTTCACGCCTGCCACCACGACGACCTTCTTCGGCCCGAATATCATGGCTGCGACCCTCTGGCCCGTCCCGTCGATGTTGACGAGTTCTCCCGTCTCCGTGACGGCGTTGGTGCTGGTGATGAAGACGTCGGAGTTGAGGTGGAGCCTCCGGATCCTCATCACCTCGTCTCTCGGGGCTCCCCGCCGCCTCGCCTCCCAGTGGTCGGCCAGCTCGAAGCCCCGTTCCCCCAGAGCCTTCAGGAGGCCCATCTCCCTCAGGGTTACAGAGCCGCCGATCCCGACGACGGCTCCCTCTGGGACCATGTCCAAGACTTTTGAGACGGCCTCCTCGGAGGTTGGGAAGTAGTGCGCCTCGAATCCGTTCTTCCTCAGAGACGAGAGAGCGTTCTCTACCTTGAGATCCTTGTGCCATTTCCTTGCATCGAGCATACAAGACACCATGCAGACATTAGTCGCACTGGTTTAAAACATTCGAGGGGCTCGAAGAGGTTCGTGATGGTTAACGCTTTGTAATAGATATCCCCCATCAACATCAGGGAGTGATTTTCATGTCTTGGATCGGATTGAGGGAGGGACGCCTCCACAAGAAGTTCGACGAGCACGCCAGCGAGTACATCTATGGCAGGAGGGCCCGGGAGCAGGGGAAGCTCTTCGACGTCCACGTCTGGATGCACAAGGCCCATGTGGTCATGTTGGCAGAGCAGGTCTCCATCCCCATGGATCAGGCTGTGCGGATCCTGGAGGCCCTGAGGGGTTTGAGTGTGGATGATGTGGATCTGGATCCGAGGCTGGGGGATGTCTACACCAACACGGAGCGCCATCTCATAGAGAAGATCGGGGACGTCGCCGGTGCTATGCACACGGGCCGCAGCAGGAACGACCTGAGCGCCACCGCCACGAGGATGATCGCCCGGGAGAAGATCGAGCGGGTGATCGAGAAGGCCCAGAGACTGCAATTGATCCTCATCGATAAGGCGAAGGGCCACTTAAACACCATCATGCCCGGATATACCCACCTCCAGCACGCCCAGCCCATCACCTTCGCCCACTGGGCCATGGCCTACTGCGACTTCCTCAAGCACGATGTCGAGCGGCTGGAGGACGCCCTGAAGAGGACCAACCTCTCAACGATGGGGGCAGCAGCCCTGGCTGGGACAGGGCACAAGATCGATAGGTACAGGACGGCCGAGTTACTGGGGTTCGAAGGCGTCCTGGAGAACTCCCTCCAGTGCGTGAGCAGCAGGGACTACCTGCTGGAGGCGGTCTTCTGCCTGACCCTTATGATGAACACCCTGAACAGGCTCCACGAGGACATCATCCTCTGGACCACCAACGAGTTTTCCATGGTGGAACTGGACGACGCCTTCGCGGGGACCAGCAGCATCATGCCCCAGAAGAAGAACCCCCTCCTCCAGGAAACTGTCAGGGCCAGGACGGCGACCCAGATCGGCAGGCTGACGGCGGCCATGACGGTCTTCAAGGACCTGCCCATGGGACACAACTTCGACACCTACGAGGCCAACCTGATACTGAACGACTCAGTGGAGGAGCTCATCCAGTCCCTGGACATCACCGAGCGGGTCATCGCCACACTTAAGGTAAACGCCGAGAGGATGGAGGAGAACCTGGGCGTGGCCTACATCGCCGCCACCGAACTCGCCGATGTGATGGTCCGGGAAGCGGGGATCCCCTTCAGGGCTGCTCACCAGGTCGTCGCCAACCTCGTCAGAAAGGCCATCGCAGGAGGACTGAAGCTGTCAGAGGTACCCCTTGAGATAATCCAAGAGACGAGCAGGGAGATCATAGGGAGAGAGCTCAACCTTACGGAACAGAGCGTGAGGGACGCAACCGACCCCCGTGTCAACGTCGAGAGGCGGAATAGCACGGGCGGCCCCGCACCAGCCGAGGTCGAGAGGATGATCGCAGACAGGCTCGCCGGACTGGAAGCTGCTGAGAGAAGGCGAGGCAAGAGGATGGAAAGATACGAGAATGCAAGGGTTAAAGTCGAAGAGGAAATTAACAGGCTGCTGACATAAACCCATACCTTATCTTCCATTTTTCGTCGCGCGCGCCTGCAAGGCCGCTGGCGTCGAGCCCCACACCGTGAACAAGAGATTGGGGACCTAGGGGAAGACGGAGCTGCTACTGGAGCCCGAAGTCCTAGAGCTGTGCACGATGTGCGGCCACGCCATGATATCTCCCAAGCTCGCGGAGAACCTGTTCTACAGGGTAAGGAATAAGGCCATCAACCCCGAGGAGGCTGCCGTCGAGCTCGGGAAGCAGTGCACCAGCAACATCTTCAACACCGTCAGGGCAGCCCAGATAATACGAGGGAGCACATGAAGCCTCCCTCTTATCAAAAACGGAAAAGGAAAAGTTCAAAAGCTTCACTTCGACAAACCTAAAACATCATGAGCCAACAAGCTGGAGAAGCAAAGCAGACCAGATCGATGGCGAGATTCGCCGTCGTCTTCACAGGCCAGGCATTCTCCCTCTTTGGGAGCCGATTGGTCCAGTTCGCCCTCGTGTGGTGGCTGACAATGGCATCCGGATCTGCGTCTGTGCTGGCCTTCGCATCCATCATGGCGGTGCTGCCCCAGGTCCTGTTGGGACCCTTCGCGGGCACCCTCGTCGACAGGTGGAACAGGCGGACCATCCTCATGATCTCAGACGGCTTGATCGCGCTGGCCATCGTCGTGCTGGCCTTTCTCTTTGCGCAGGGAGCAGTCCAGATCTGGCACATCTACGTCCTGATGGCCATCCGATCTCTTGGGGGCGCGTTCCAGTGGCCAGCAATGCAGGCCTCCACAACCCTCATGGTGCCGGAGGAGCACCTCTCCAGGATCTCGGGGATAAATCAGTCTCTCCAGGGGCTGGCGAACATCGTCGCGCCGCCCCTCGGGGCCCTGCTCCTAGAGTTAATGCCCATCCAGAACATACTGGCAATAGACGTGTCCACAGCCATCCTGGCGATCGGCCCCCTCTTCTTCATGTCCATCCCGCAACCTCACAGAGAAGAAGCAGAGGGTCGGCCCTCCGTCCTGGCGGATCTCAGGGAGGGGTTCCGCTTCGTATGGGGGTGGAAGGGGTTGATGGCGATCGTCGGCATGGCACTGGTGATCAACCTGCTGACAAGCCCAGCCTTCTCCTTACTCCCGCTCCTGGTGACCCACCACTTCAACGGAGGGGCGATCGAGCTAGCCTGGCTCCAGTCGGCGAACGGCGTGGGGATGATCCTAGGAGGGATCTTGCTGGGAGTCTGGGGGGGCTTCAAGAGCCGCATCAAGACGGCGATGTTCGCCTTGGGCATCACAGGCGCGTGCCTACTGGTCTTCGGCTTCACTCCGGGGAGCGCCTTCTTCCTGGCAGTGGGGCTAATATTTGTCTTCGGGGCCATGAACTCCATAGCTAACGCCTCGTTCTTCGCCCTGCTGCAGTCGACGGTGCCCGCGGACATCCAGGGACGGGTCTTCACCCTGATGATGAGCCTGACGATGTCGATGACCCCCGTGGGACTGGCGCTGGCCGGGCCCGTCGCCGACCTTATGGGTATCAGGATCTGGTACGTGGTAGCCGGGGCAGTCATGACCTTAATGAGCATCGGGGCTTTCTTCATCCCTACCATCATGAGGATCGAGGAAGAAAACCCAAACTCGTAGAATATTAAGGCGAATCTATTCCAAGTCTATGGTGACCTCGGAAGGGGTTTTCAGCTTCAGGCTTCCGGGCCTCCTCGGGATCAGCAGGACCTCAGGCTCAGCTTTGGCGTAAAGATACAGCGACAATCCAATCGGAACTCCATCTAGCATGAACGAGAAATCTGTGCACTCGGCTATGCAGGCGTTCCCCCTCAAGTTCCTGACCCTGGCGATGGGCGTCCCGCACAGCTCGACGACATCGCCCCTCGGAGGTTTGGATCCCAGATGGACGCCCATCCACCCGTAGTAGGGGATTCCCCCATCCAACAGGCCCGGCACTCCTCCGACGGTGCACGGCACCCCGTGAATTGACACTCCCTCCAGCTTCGCAACGGAGTATTCCGGCGTACATCTCGTCACGACACCCCTGAGCTCATCCAAAGGCTCGGGTCGTCCAATTTCCAAGAGTCTTCCGAGCCTGAAGCCTCCCCTAACCCTGAGGGGATCAAAAGGCGGCCTCACCTCAACGTGGATGTGGGGCGCGGTCGAGAAGCCGTAGTACCCAGAACGGATGAGGACCCCAAGCTCTTGCCCGGGCTCCACGACGTCACCACATTCCACCACTGGCTCGACGTGGAGGACTTTGATCACCCGCCCAGATTTCTCCGAGCTCCTAAGCACCGTGACGACGTCGTAGCCGTGGTCCTCGAAGTTCCTCCCCCTTGGGGCCTTCAACTTCCGGATCTGGACTACCTCGCCATGGACGGGGGATCCAGCGACATCACCGAAGCCCCCGCCTGGGTAGATGTCGATGCCGGTGTATAGGCGGTGGGCGGGATACGGGCTATTGAAGAAGGCGTATCTCCCGCCCTCAGGACAGTAGATGGTCACCTCCTCTGACGAAGCAACGGGGATTAATTCTTCCACTTTGGAACCTGTAATCGATCAGACGCCACAAAGATATTCCTTTCTAGCCTCACCGACAGATACCGCCCTTAGAGACTTGATCAACCTTCATTGGGGGAGCCCGATGGGTTCTCCAGCTCTCGGAGATTCAATGTGACGAGGAACTCCATTATGAAGGGCGGCATTTTTAGTCGATGCAACTCCTCGTAGGGGAACCATCTAGCATCTGAGACCTCGGGCAGGGAAGGCTCCAGCACACCTCCCTCGACGGCGCAGAGAAACACACCGAGATATCTGTCAGTAATGGGTCCCAACACCTCCCCCAGTTTTACCTTCACGCTGACATCCAGCCCCGTCTCTTCCTTGACTTCTCTGACGGTGGCTTCCTCGGGGGATTCCCCCATATCGATGACGCCGCCAGGGGGGCACCAGTGACCCTTGTGGGGTTCAAGCCCCCTCTTGATCAGAAGAATTTTCCGATCACGGAGGATCACTGCCAAAGAGCTGATCAACGCTTCCTATGCCACCGTCATCTCTGGTATACGATCTTGCCATCGACTATTGTGGTCAGCACCTTGATGTCCTTTATCTCCTCGGGGGGCACCGCGAGGATATCCCTGTCCAGCACCACCAAGTCCGCGAGCGTCCCAGGCTCGATGCTGCCCTTGAAGCCCTCCTCCTTCCCGAGGTAGGCGCCGTTCCACGTGTATAGCCTTATGGCGTCCATGACGCCTATCGCCTCCTCGGGGCTGACAGGCTGCCCAGTCCTCGTCTTCCTGACCACGGCCTCGTAGATCTGGACCATGGGGCTGTAGCTCGTGACCGGGTAGTCGTTGTTCCCGCCGGCGACTATGGCCATCTCCTGCATGGTCTTGTGGGGGTGGAGCCAGCGGACCCTCTCGGGTCCAAAGTTCTCCACGTAGTCGTCCCCTATGCCATACATGTAGCCGATGCTGGAGGAAGGGGTCACCCCGAGGGCTTTGATCCTCTCCAGCTGCTTCGGGGTGCAAACGCTGTTGTGCTCTATTCTATGTCTCATGTCGGGGACGGGCTTCATGGACTGGGCCTTCTCGATGGCGTCCAAGGCTATATCGATGCCACGGTCCCCGATGCTGTGGATGCTTACCCGGATCCCCGCTAAGTGAGCGCCAACTGTCAGCCTCTCAATCTCCTCCGGGCTGGTGGTCATCAGGCCGAGGTCCTTCATCCCCCGGTGCTGGGGCGTGTAGACGGCCGCGGAGCCTCCGCTCCCCGACCCATCCCCCATGATCTTGAGGGACATCACCCTGAGCCAGTCGTCCCCGTAGCCCGACTCGACGCCCAGATCGATCATGGACTGTAACGGATCCGTCCCATCCGGGAGGCGGGCGCTCACCATGAGCAGCGTCCTCACCCGGCGAACTCCCTCCGATAGGAGCCTCTGGTAGGCCCTGATGGCGTCCCGGTGGGCGCTCGCATCGTGGGTCGTGGTTACACCCCACTCGGAGAACTGCGCCCAGACCCTCCGCAACCCCTCCGCTATCTCGTCCACCGAACTTGGAGGTATCAGGTTGGAGATCAGGCTACCGGCGGTCTCATACAGCAACCCCGTCGCCTTCCCGTCTGCGTCCCGGTCGATGCTGCCCCCCGGAGGATCCGGGGTGTCTCGGTTGACACCCGCTAGTTCCAGGGCCTCGCTGTTGACCACGTAGAGGTGGCCCGTCTCCTTGCTGATGAAGACGGGGTTCTCGGGGGCCGCCTCGTCCAGCTCCCAGCGGGTGATGTGCCGCCTCTCCTCCAGCTTGATGTCGTTGTAGTTGGTCCCCTGCACCCATTTGCCGGGCCCCAGCTCGGCGGCCTTCGCGGCCACCATCTCTAGGATCTCGGGGATGTTCTTCACGGGAGGTGAACGGCAGTCGATCTCGTACAGGCGGACGGCGGCGCCGTTGGGGTGGGTGTGGGTGTCTATGAGCCCCGGCAGCACCGTCTTGCCGCCGAGATCGATGACCTTGGTCCCCTCCCCCACGAGCCTGTTGATCTCCGATGTCTGGCCTGTGGCGATTATCCTGTTTTCCTTTACTGCCACCGCCTCCACTATGGAGTCCTCGGCATCCACCGTGACTATCTTTCCGTTGAGCAGAGCCAGGTCCGCCTCGATCGCTCCCTTGACCATGAGAATCACAGAGACCTTAGACCATTGAGATAAAAGAGACTTTTCCGAAACATTTGAAAGGCACCCTCCGGAGGAATGAACTGATCTGCTATGGCAAAGGACCCTGTCTGCGGGATGACCGTCGACGAGGAGACGGCCAAGTGGAAGAGCGAGCACGAGGGCAAGACATACTACTTCTGCAACGAGCGCTGCAAGCTCGCCTTCGAGAAGGCCCCGAAGAGATTCATCAGATAACCCCCTTTTTTCAAACAAGCTGCTAAAGTAGAGAGTTGTATGGCGACCCTGACGGCCTACGTGACCCGCTCAGCCCCTGGCTATGTCCTCGACGGCCCCGAGGAGACTGTCGATCTCACCGAGAGTGTTGTAGAGGTACGTGGAGGCCCTGGCGTTGCCGTCTGGCAGCTTGAATATCTCCTTCATCAGGGGCAGGGCGCAGTGGTGCCCCGAGCGCACCGCGATGTCGTACTCAACATCCAGGGTCAGGGCCACGTCGTGGGGATTCATGTCCGAGACGTTGAAGGAGACCAGCCCAACCCTCTGCCTCGGATCCCTGGGGCCGTAGATCTCCACCCCCTCGATCTCCATGAGGCCGTCGGCCAGCTTCTTGGCCAGCTTCTCATCCCATTGTTCGACGTTCTCCATCCCGATCCGATCGAGATACCTGCACGCCTCCCCCAAGCCGATGACCTGGGCGATGGCTGGTGTCCCCGCCTCGAACTTCATGGGGGGTACCGCCAACTCGTAGGAGTTGAGGCTCACGTCGTGGATCGTCCCCCCGCCGATGCATAGAGGCTCCGTGCTCTCCAACTGCTCCTCGGCGATGTAGAGCCCCCCCGACCCCGTGGGGCCCAGCATCTTGTGCCCTGAGAAAGCGAGGAAGTCGACTCCCGAGTCCATGACATCGGTCTTGAGGTGGGGTACACCCTGGGCACCGTCCGCCAGCATCAGCGCCCCGTGCTCGTGGGCTATGGAGGCGATCTCCTCGACGGGAAGAATGCAGCCCAGCACGTTCGACACGTGAGTCGTGGCCACGAGACGGGTCTCGTCGTCGACGGCCGCCTCGAAGTCGGCGAGGTCGAAGATGCCCTCGGGGTTGGACCTGACCACCACGACATCGCACCCGTGCCTCTGGGCCACCCTGAGCCATGTGATGTAGTTGGAGTGGTGCTCGATGACTGTGGTGACGATCCTGTCCCCCTTCACCCAGTCCAGGGAGTTGGCCACCAGGTTGATGGCCTCAGTCGTATTCCTGACCATCGCGACGTTCTCCCTCCCCGGGGCTCCGATGAACTCCGCGACCCTTTCGTGGGCCCCCTCGTACTCCTCGCTGGCCCTCTGGGAGAACCTGTGGACCCCCCTCTCCACGTTGGCCCTGTACTCCCGGTAGAACTCCATCTCCTTGAGCACCACCTGCTCGGGGGTCAGGCTGCTAGCCGCGTTGTCGAGGTAGATGACTCCCTTATCCAAGATCGGGAAGTCTCTCCGCACCCCTTCTACATCATACAAAGGTATTCTCGTAAAAGGGGAGAGACAAGCCCCCATAAGCCTTTCCCAGGGAGGTTAGGGCACGGTGACGCTCTTCGCCAGGTTCCTCGGCTTGTCCGGGTCCAACCCCTTCTGGACGGCGAGGTAGTAGGCGAATAGCTGGAGGGGCACCACGTAGGGGATGGGGGAGAGGACCTCCGGGATGCCCTTGGGCATCTCGATGATGTCGTCTGAGATCATGGTGATCTCCCTGTCCCCTTCCTCGCAGACGGAGATGATCCTGGCGCCCCTTGCCTTCATCTCCATGATGCTCCCGATGATGTCCTTCCGGGTCTCCCCCCTCGGACACAGGAAGATGACCGGGACCCCCTCCTCGATGATGCTGATGGGCCCGTGCTTGCTCTCACCGGCGGGGTAGGCCAGGGAGGGCACGTAAGTGAGCTCCAGGAGCTTGAGCCTGGCCTCCAGGGCCGTGGCGGAGCTTATTCCCCTCCCCAGGAAGACGAAGAGCTTCTCTCCCGCGTACTTGTCCACGAGGGCCTGGATGCCCTTCCCGTGCCTCTCAAGGGTCTCCTCAACATACGAGGGCACCAGCATAAGTCGTTCTTCGAAGTCGTCCACCTCGTCCTGGGAGATCTTCCCCCTAGTCCTGGCGAGCTTGAGGGCCAGTTGTGCAAGGACGATGAGCTGGGACGTGAATGTCTTCGTGGCAGCGACGCCGATCTCGGGCCCAGACTGCTGGATGAGGTAGGCCCTTGACACCCGCGTGAGGGTGGAGCCCACCGTGTTCGTGACGCCGAGGACCGTGGCGGCCCTCATCCTGGCGTGGTCGATGGCCTTCAGGGTGTCATAGGTCTCCCCAGACTGGCTCACGGCGAGGATGATCGAGTCTGTTCCCACGGAGGAGCCGTACTGCTCGACGAACTCGGACGATATGGCGGGGAAGGTCGTGAGCTTGGCGAGCTTTGAGAACATGTAAGAGGCCGCGACGCACGAGTGGTATGATGTGCCCGCTGCGACGAGGAAGAGCTCCCTGCCCCGGTCGAGCAAGGTGGTCAGGAGGTCCAAGTAAGCCTGCTGGAGGCGGAGTGAGCCCCTGAGGCTCTTGGGCTGCTCGTAAATCTCCTTGAGCATGAAGTGGGGGTAGCCCTGCTTCTCCGCCATCTCCAGGGACCAGGTGACCTCCTGAAGCTCCCTCTCCACCGTGGAGCCATCCTGGATCTTCGTTATCTTGTAGCCCTCCATGTCTATCACCGCAAACTCCCCGTTCCTGAGGTAGACGACCCTGTTCGTGTAGGGGAGCATAGCAGGGACATCAGAGGCGCAGAACACCCCGTCATCTGACACCCCCAGTACGAGGGGGCTCTCATGTCTGGCGCAGAAAATCTTCTCCGGGTCGGAGGGGGAGAGGATTGCTAGGGCGTAGGAGCCCTCGAGGCGCTTGAGGGACTTTAAGATGGCCTCCCCGAGCTCGATGTCCCCCTTCATCTCCTCCTCGATGAGGTGGGCGATGACCTCGGTGTCCGTCCTGGACTTGAAGCTGTGCCCCTTGTTGATGAGCTCCTCCTTGAGCTCCATGAAGTTCTCGATTACCCCGTTGTGGATGACCGCGATCTTCCCCTCGCAGTCGGTGTGGGGGTGGGCGTTGACCATCTCGGGCGCCCCGTGAGTCGCCCATCGGGTGTGGCCGATGCCTATGGCTCCCGGCATCTCGTCCATTCTGAGGCTGCTGACGACCTCGTCGATCCTCCCGGCGTCCTTTCTAACCTGGAGGGAGCCTGAGTGGAGCGTTGCGAAGCCGACGGAGTCGTAGCCCCTGTACTCCAGCCTCGTCAGCCCATCGTAGATGAGAGGAGCAACCCGCCCCTCCCTCAGAATCGCGCCGAATATACCGCACAAGCCGTTCTTCCCCTCACTTGTTTCGTGCAGATAGTAATCTATCTGAAACGTCTATTTTAAGGCTCTTGAAGCAGTTGTGTGTGGTTTGAAACGGGTCTAATTTATTCCAACCCTTGTTACCCTGAGATAACGTGAATCCTGTGGTCGTCAAGCCCATACGCCATCAAAAAATGGAGCACTGATAAATTAATTAGATATAGTTCAAGCATCCATACCCCCCTAAACCGGGTATGCCTCAGAGATGAAGATAGCCATCATATCCAGAAACTAGTTCACCGAGACAAAAGGGGGAGCGGAACGCTACATCTACGAGCTGGCCAAGGGGCTCATCGACCGCGGACACGATATCATCACGGTCTCAAGACAGAACTCGGACCTCCCCAACGAGCACATGAAGGTGTGCGTGCGCCGAGGCGAAGACGATGGCTATGAGGGCCGGCTCCATGGTTAACGCCACCATACCCGTGAGGTCACGGATGGGACTGCCTCGACTTCACACCTGCTTTCTGGGCGTTTCGATCCCATCTCCTCCACTCAAGCGAGCTCGAACCCAGTTTCAAATTAATATATATCTGAATTATCGATCACTGAATGAGATCATCGATTCATGTTCTCGATTCAAACCAGTCCCCCTTGGCAAGGTTTATCAAAATCCGCCTAGAGGTTGATAATGTGAGACCCCTCATCGTGGACGCCTTGGCCTGCGGCCGGGGGAGACGATTGGCGACCCGAGATGTGATAGGGGCTGGCCCGAGGGCCGTGGCGGGGGTCCTCGAGAAGGCGGGGCTGAGCCCCAGGATAGCGTTGGCGGGGACGATGCTTGAGGGGGGCGTGGACCCCGAGGCCTATGACCTGCTCCTCGTCAGCGGTATGACCTCCGACCTGACGGCGGTAAGGCGCGTCATCTCGAAGTGGAGAGCCAGGACGGACGGGCCGGTCTTGATAGGGGGGCCCGTCGCCTCAGACCCTGAGAGGGCCCTCCGGAAGACCCGCGGCGACATCGCCGTGATTGGGGAAGGGGAGCTAACCATCGCGGAGCTGATCGAGCGGGGCCTAGCCAGCGGGGGGAAGCCGGATCGGGAGGCCCTCTCCAAGATTAAAGGACTAGCATACTTCGAACGCGACGCAGTAAGGATGAATCCCCTGAGGCCCGTGATGGATCGCATCACCTTCGACGGCCTGGAGCCTTCCACCCGCGCCATCAGGGACTATCCTCTATATCGTTCTGCCAGGGTCTACATAGAGGTGTTGAGGGGATGCAGCAACTACCACAGGGCACAGATAGCCCTATCCGAGGGAGCGTGCGAGGGATGCGGCTTGTGCCGGGGAGGGAGCCTGGAGGACAGGTATTACTGTCCAGAGGGGGTGCCCCCGGGGTGCGGTTATTGTTCCGTGCCCAGCCTGTTCGGGCCTCCGAAGAGCCGATCCCCAGAGAAGATCGTAGAAGAGGCGGGAGAGCTGCTCTCGATGGGGGTGAGGCGCATCGTCCTGAGCGCCCCGGGGTTCCTGGACTACGGCAGGGAGCTCCTTGTGGACCCCCAGCCTTTGACCGATCCGAGGAGCCCAGAGCCCAACTACGGCGCAGTCGAGGAACTCCTATCCCTCCTCAGTGGGCTAGACGTGGTGGCCGAGGGGGAGGCCTCTGTCATGATCGAGAACCTCAAGGGGGAGTTGGTGACCCATAGGGCGGCGGGAATCTTGGGGCGATACCTGGCGGGCACGCCCGTCAATGTCGGCTTCGAGACAGGCTCCCCGGAGCACAGCGCCCAGATAGGGAGGGCGTCGACCCCCTCGGAGAACCTGAAGGCGGTCAGACGCCTCAGCCGGGCCGGGTTGAAGCCTTATGTCTACTTCATCCACGGCCTCCCAGGGCAGAACCCTGAGACGGTGGAGGCGACGGTGAGATCCATGCGGGAGAGCGTGAGGGCCGGCGCTTCAAGGATCATACTGTATAGGTTCCGGCCCCTTCCCATGTCTGCTTTCCACGGTTTTCCCGGGGCCCCACCGGCTGTGAAGGACGTGTTGAGCCAGAGGATCTACGACGAAGCCCGCAAGGCGAACGAGTCTCTGAAGGAGGACCTCGTCGGCGAGACGTTGAGGGTTGTGATCGCAGAGGCCTACGACCGGGATCCCCGTTTATACGTTGCGTACCCGATGCTCCATGGCCCCGTCGTGCTCGTGGAGGGCGCGGAAAGGCTTGAGGGAGAGATCGCAGAGGTCGAGATCACTGGCGTGGTCTCGCATCGTATGGTGAGGGGAGTACGCCGGTAGCGCCGGTGCATGATGAGGGCTGCGCACACATCGGCTGATGACCGGTCCACTCACCGAACTGGGATGACCTGACTGTTCTGGATGCCCTTCTCCGTTTTGGAATGGGAGGTGTTCATCTCCCATAGCCTGGTCTCGGTTATTGGCTTGAAGGTCAACGCAATCTCGGGAAACCAGAAATTCATGAGGTTATCCAGCATCACGTAGTTCGCCTCGAAGATCTGGAAGCCCTTGCCCTCCCCTTTCAAAGAATAGGGTCCGCAAACGGACCGGGGAAAGTCCCCGGGCCTCACATTCATGATATCTCTCAGATCTCTGGCTTTCTCTAGAACCCTCCCAAGGTTCTTAGAATCGATCTCCCACGACGCAAGGAACAACGAGTGTTCACGTTGAATCCGCATCCAACCACCTTTCTCCCATAGTTCTTTTCTAATGTTACATTTTACGTAAGTTGAATGTTGCAAAGGGCGGCACTGGCGACTTATAAACATTGTTTTTTCATAACAGTTCGAGGGTATTCTCCCCAAAAAAGGGGGACACTATGTTCCCGATATCGATGCATACCCTCTTAGAAACAAAGGCTTTATCTTAGACGGTATGTTTTAAAGAAAGCCTTTAAAGTTGTTACTTACATCGGGAGTTGCATGGATCTGGATGAAACGAGGGCGGAACCCGAATACCGGGGCGGACCCATCTACGAATGCGTCCGCTGCGGTCGTAGAGTCGACTTCAACGAGCTTGAACGATACATTTCCTTCCGCTGCCCCTTCTGCGGATACCGCATCTTCCGCAAGGTTCGGGCACCCATTGTGAAACGTCTCAAGGCCAGATAACCCTCGAGATGATCAAAATGAGCAAGGCGAAGACCGACGAGGAGAAGCGCGCGGCCCTCATCATCAAGTACAGGAAATTGAAGAAAGACAAGGAAGAGAGAGAGGGCAACAAGATCACCTACTACCTTTCGAGGGGAGAGAAGAAGTACATAATGCTCGTCCTGATAGAGCAGCAGACCATCGGCATCGCCTTCGTCAGGGAGCTCAGGGATCTTATCGAAGAGAAGGGGGCGTACAAGGGCATCCTCGTGGGGAACGGTAAGTACACCTACTCCGCAAAGAACACGGCCCCCAAGCTGAAGGTTGAACTCATCCCCCCGACGCTCCCCACCTTCGACATCTTCGGACACTCCATGGTCTCAAGGGCTGAGATAGTGGACGAGGAGGACAAGAAGAAGCTCAGCGAGACCTACCACGCTCAGCTGTTTCAGTTTCCCTGGATTAAGGTCCAAGACCCCGTGTCTATAATCCTCGGCGCTGAACCGGGCGACGTGATAAGGATCATGGCCAAGAGCGAGACCGCCGGCACGTCCGAGTCTTACAGGTACGTGGTCTAGTCGCCTATTAAGCCAAGTGTCGACTCTCCAGCCGTCTCGACATCCACGAATTTATCATTCGGATTCCTATGTACAGTACAATCCGAGAGATAACTTCGTCAGCTCTGCCCCAGCTTCTCGTACATCTTTTCGAACGCCCACCGCAGGCTGCTCCGTATCTCCATCAGTCGCCTCTCCCCACCGTAGTTCCTGATGGTTATGCTCGTGATCATGTCTCCTTCGGTGTCGACCTCGTAGGACAGGACCTCATCCGGGGGGATCTCACCCTGGTTAGCCCTTCCCTCGTCCGTGGACCTCATGTTGTCGAGGACCCGCTCCACGAAGAAGGACTGGAAGGGCGGTATGACCGTGGTGAACCTGAGAACGGTGAGCGGCTCGAAGACGATGACCTTCTCTTCCGTCCTAAGGAAGCCCAGGGTTATTCCGTCTTTTGACTTTACCGAGATCCGGCCTCCCTCCTCATCGTCCTCCTCCTCGGACGGCTTTGCCCCTGCTGGGGCTGAGATGGGCTGGCGGAAGCCCTGTCTCACGATGCTCCTGTCGATCTCTGCGATCGCCATCCTCAGGTCATCGACCTCGATCTGGAGTCGCGCCCGCCTCTTCTCAAGGTCTCCCCGTATCGTTAGGAGCTTCCTCGTCTCTTCCTCGCTGCTCAAAACGACCCCTTCGGTGAAGTTTCCTGAGGGATATTCAGGGTCTCGGAATTTAAAGCCATATGAACGTCAAGTCTCCCCGAATCAAGGGGCTCGTGAAGCCTTTTTTATGCTGAACGCGTCTGATGAATCGGTGAGTCATTTGCTTGGACAAGGTTTCGTAGACAGATATTATGAGCTGAGCCGGGAGAAGGGCAGCTTCCTCTGCGTGGGAATGGACCCGGTGACGGTCGACATGAGGGACAATTACGTCATCCCTCCGAAGCTGATCGAGGGGTACGGCGTCGTCGAGGGGACGAAGAAGTTCTGCCTTGACGTCATCGAGGCGGTGGCGCCTTACACCCCCATCATCAAGCCGAACGCCCAGTTCATCGTCTACCCCTTCTCCTTCGACGACCTGAGGGAGATGGTGGACGCCATCCACGAGGGGGGCTGCCTGGCCCTGCTGGACATCAAGATCTCGGACATCGGCACCACCAACGCGGCGGGGCTCCACTGGATAGCCGAGGCTGGGTTCGATGCGGTCACATTCAACCCCTTCCCGGGGTACGAGAACGGGAGCGACGCCGTCTACAGGTGGGCGGCCGACCACGACAAGGGCGTGTTCGCCCTCTGCAGGATGTCCAACCCTGGAGCCCACGACTACATGTCCCAGAAGGTCGGTGGGGAGGCCCTCTACCTCAAGCTGGCCCGGGACGCATACGGGCACGGCTGCAACGGCTTCGTCGTCGGCTGCACCGCATCCTCGGAGCTGGAGGAGATCAGGTCCATCATAGGTGAGGAGAGGCTCATCCTGTCACCGGGCCTCGGACCTCAGGGCGGTGATCCTGAGACGGCTCTCAAATACGGGGCCAACAGCGACGGCGAGGGGCTTCTGGTGTCCTCTTCCCGTTCGATCGACTTCGCTTACGAGATCATGGGATGGAGCTGGGAGAGGTATGCGGAGGCGGCGGCCTTCCAGGCGGAGAAGAAGAGGGATGAGCTCAACGAGATCAGGGACCGCGTTTTTAGATGATGCTCTCGTGTTTGGGGATTGGTAATGTTAAAAAGGGATGTGAGACAATACACTCTGATTCCCGGAGGATAATAGTTTGACTGATAGTCTTAAGGAGGTCCGGTTCCACGGCCGGGGCGGCCAGGGGGCATGGACTGCATCCCTCCTCCTCGCCCAGGCGGGGCTGAGGGAGCAGAAATTCATCCAGAGCTTCCCCGCCTTCGGACCCGAGAGGGCCGGCGCTCCCATAACAGCCTTCACCCGCATCAGCGAAGGACCCATCCACCTCCACTCCAGCGTCTACGAGCCGGACGTGGTGGTGGTCCTCGATCCCACCCTCCTCGGGCCAGCTGTAGTCCAAGGGGTCAGACCGGACACGAAGCTCGTGGTGAACACCGATCAGACCCCCGGAGAGCTGAAGAGGAGCCTGGGGCTGGAGGGTAACGAGGCCTGGGTGATCGACGCCACGAGCTTGGCGCTGAAGGTCATCGGACGGCCCATCACCAACACGGCGATGCTAGGATCCATTGTGAAGGCCACTGGCATGGTCCAGCTGGACTCCCTCCTAGAGGTCGTGAAGGAGAGATTCTCCGGCCGCATCCAGGAGACGAATATCGAGGTCGTGAAGACCGCTTACGAGGAGGTTGTCAAGGGATGAGCGAGCAGAAACCAGGATGGAGAGAGCTCCCCAAAGGTGCTGTCTCGACAAAGTCGTCCACGGAGTACGAGACGGGCGACTGGGGAGTCGAGAAGCCTGAGATCGACTACGAGAAGTGCACAAAATGCATGTTCTGCCACTATTTCTGTCCAGAGGGGGCGATCCACGTTCGAGAAGACGGCTACACCGAGGTCGACCTGAGGTTCTGCAAGGGCTGCGGCATCTGCGCCGAGGAGTGCCCCGTCAAGTGCATAGCGATGGTGAGGAAGAAGTGAAAGACCAGATCCTGATGGGCATAAACGGGGACGAGGCCTCGGCCTACGCCACGAAGCAGGTGAACCCTGACGTAGTGGCCGCCTACCCCATCACCCCCCAGACAATAATAGTCGAGAAGTACAGCGAGTACGTGGCGGACGGCGAGGTAGACACCGAGTTCGTGGCCGTCGAGTCCGAGCACAGCGCACTGAGCAGCTGCGTCGGTGCAGCCGCGGCCGGTGCGAGGGCGTTCACCGCGACCGCCGCCAACGGACTGGCCCTGATGTGGGAAATCACCTACATCGCCGCCTCACTGAGGCTTCCCATCGTAATGGCCATCGCCAATAGGGCTCTCAGCGGCCCCATCAACATCCACAACGACCACAGCGACACCATGGGCGCCCGGGACTGCGGCTGGATCCAGATCTACTGCGAGAATAGCCAGGAGGTCTACGACGCCAGCCTCGCGGCCTGGAGGATAGCAGAGCACCTCGACGTCCAGCTGCCGGTCATGGTCTGCCTGGACGGGTTCACCCTGAGCCACACCATGGAGAACGTGATGACCCTCCCGGACGAGGTGGTGAAGGAGTTCGTCGGCGAGCGGGAGTTCATCACCGTCAAGGGCCACGCCGGGGAGACGGAGTTCAGGCTCAACCCCGAGGTTCCCCTCACCATGGGCCCCCTCGACCTCCAGGACTACTACTTCGAGCACAAGATGCAGCAGGTGGAAGCCATGGAGCAAGCCCTGAAGGCCATCCCGGAGATCGACGCCGAGTACGCAAAGATCTCCGGCAGGCAGTACGAGTTACTCCACCCTTACATGATGGAGGACGCCGAGGTCGCGCTCATAGGCATAGGTTCAACAATGGGGACGATACGCTACGTCGTCGACCAGCTAAGGAGCGAGGGCGTCAAGGCGGGCCTCATCAAGATGAGGGTGTTCAGACCGTTCCCAGTTGAAGCCCTGATCGAGACCGTCGGAGACCTACCCGTCCTGGGCATACTGGACAAGGCGGCCAGCTTCGGGGCGCCCGGCGGACCCCTCTACGAGGAGGTCAAAACGGTGTTCTACGACGAGGACCAGAGGCCCCTCATCAAGGACTTCATCTACGGCCTGGGCGGCAGGGACGCCTCTCCGGACCTCATCAGGGGCATGTACGAGGACCTGTTGGAGGCACGCAAGAAAGGCAAGATCTCCGAGAAGGTGAGCTTCGTGGGGGTAAGGCAATAGGAGGGATTATGATGAGCGATCTGACACTGAGAGAAGCGGCGAAGAAACCGGAAGGACTGGCGTCAGGACACAGGCTCTGCGCGGGCTGCGGAGAGCCCATCATCGTACGGCAGGTGCTGAAGGCCACCCGGGGTCCGACCATGATCACCTCGGCCACCGGATGCATGGAGGTGGCCACCAGCATCTTCCCCTACACATCATGGAACCTCCCCTGGATCCACGTAGCATTCGAGAACGCCGCCGCGAACGCCAGCGGCATAGAGGCGGCCTGGCAGGCGATGAGGAGGAAGGGGAGGGGCCCCCTGGCCAAGTACGAGACCCTGGACGTAATAGCCATCGCCGGCGACGGCGGCACGTACGATATCGGCTTACAGGCCCTCTCTGGGGCCCTGGAGCGGGGGCACGACTTCACATACCTGCTCCTCGACAACGAGGCCTACATGAATACGGGAATCCAGAGGAGCGGCGGCACCCCCTTCGCGGCGTCGACGACGACGAGCCCGGCGGGCCGCGTGATCCCCGGCAAGAGGGAGTGGAAGAAGCCGATAGACGAGATAGTCATCGCCCACGAGATACCCTACCTCGCCACCCTGAGCGCGGCCTGGCCCATGGACGTCATGCGGAAGGCCAGGAAGGCCTTCGAGGTGGAGGGCCCGGCGTTCCTCCACGCCATAATCCCTTGCACCAGGGGCTGGAGGTACCCGATGAAGGACACCATAGCCCTCTCGAGGCTGGCGGTCCAGACCTGCCTGTTCCCCCTGTACGAGTGCGACCTCGTGGAGGGGAGGCCTGTCTACAAGCTGTCCGGCCCGAGCGCGGCCGTCGCGAGGAGGCCCGAGAGCAAGAAGCCTGTGGAGGAGTACCTGCAGGGGCAGGGCCGATTCCGCCACCTGTTCAGGCCCGAGAAGCGGGAGGACCTGCTTGAGAGCATCCAGGCCGGGGTCGACCACCGCTGGGAGATCCTGCTGGAGAAGGTCGGCGCCTGACCCCCCTCATTTTAAATCTCCCTGTTTCCTTTTCTCTTCCTGATGAGCCTCAACGACTCAGTCCGGGACATGCTGGCCAGGAGGATAGCGGGGGAGATCGTGCTCTCGACGAGCCCGGGGGCGACCATGAGGAAGTGGCGTAACCTCCTCGAGGTGAGCCAGGTGGAGGCCGCCCATGAGCTGGATCTCTCCCCGTCGGTGGTCAGCGACTACGAGACGGGGCGCCGCCGCTCCCCCGGAAGCGGCTTCATAAAGCGCTTCGTGGGGGCCCTCCTCGAGATCGACGAGAGACGGGGCGGCAGGTACATCCATCAGATGGCACGCATCACCCTGACGCCCGGGGATGTCTTCCTCGACATCAGGGAGTTCGTAGCCCCGACCACCGTGGGGGAGATATGCAAGGCCCTGGAATGCGAGATCTTGGTGGGCGAGGAAGCCGTCAACCAGAATGTCTACGGGTACACCGTCATCGACAGCCTGAAGGCGATCCAGACTCTGTCGGGCCTAGACTTTTACAGGATCTTCGGGACAACCAGCGAGCGGGCCCTGGTGTTCGTAGGTGTTAGCCGGGGGAGGTCTCCCATGATCGCCGTCAAGATAAGCCCGTTCAAGCCCAGGATAATCATCCTCCACGGAGTCCGAGAACGGATCGACCCCCTGGCCGTGGCCCTGGCTAAGAGCGAGAACATACCCCTGGCGATATCGATGCTCCCCACCCAGGACGATCTGGTGGAGGCCCTCCTCGGGGTCTACAGGCTCAGCAAAGAATAGAATGGAAAAAAGAGTAGAGTTTTTCAGGTCCTAATTCACCATTCTTTTGATTTTCCGAGAGATGACAGATCTCCAATGTGCTTCCTCCGTCTGCAGCCTCTCGTGTTGTACATAACTCGGGGAGGATATAGTAGAGTTCCCTGCATCCATTGAATGTGAGCTTGACATCCATCTCGTTTTACAGCCTCGGCTCGGTCATCCGTCTGAATTCACTCGGCAGGATTATGACATCGATTCCGAGGATTACGAGGAGGAATCCAACGTTCAAGCCAAAGAACTCTTCTCGTACTTGCCTGATGTCTCGACGGGCACAGCTTGGGCGCCATCGTGGTCGATGACGGTAGAATCACCTCAATAGTTTAAAATGAAAATCCGCTTATATTGAATCATAATGACGAATCAGTTGGATAGCCCGGAAGAGTTCTTCGGATTCCAGATGGGCAGCGATAGGAAGATCGCCCACTGGGACCGGATAGTGGATTACTTCTACATGCTCCAGGAGCGGAGTGATAAGATAAGGGTCGAGGACATGGGTCCAAGCACCGAGGGAAGGCCCTTCCTCCAAGTCACCATCTCGTCCCCGGAGAACCTAGGTAGGTTGGAGGAGCTGAGGGAGATCAACCTGAAGATAAGTGATTCCAGGGGCCTGTCCGAGGATGAAGTCAAGGGACTCCTCTTGGAGGGCAAGGCCGTCATCTGCCAGTCCATGAGCCTCCACGCATCGGAGATCGGGGGCACCCAGATGGCCCCCGAGCTGGCCTACGACCTCCTCACGAGGGAGGACAAAGAGACGAGGCGGATCCTGGAGAACGTCGTCTTCGTCATGGTGCCGTGTTTCAACCCCGATGGCCAGGTCATGGTCGTCGAATGGTACAACAGGTGGCTGGGCACCGAGTACGAGGGGGTCGTGCTTCCCTGGCTCTACCACAAGTACGCGGGCCACGACAACAACCGTGACGCCTTCCAGACCAATCTGCAGGAGTCCAAGTACGTGGCCCAGATCCTCTTCAGGGACTGGATACCCCAAGCGTACGTCGACCACCATCACATGGGCAGCTACGGAGCCCGGTTCTACATCCCGCCCTACTGCGAGCCCTTCAGACCCCTCGCTGATCCACTTGTCTACAGGGAGCACGCGTGGTACGGGGCTCATCAAGCCTACATGCTCGAGGAGGCGGGGAAGACAGGAATAATCGGCGGCGCGATGCCCTTCCCAGCATGGGGGCACTTCGGCTGGCACAGGATCACCAACCACCACAACATCTCGGGTATGCTCACCGAGTCGGCGAGCGCCAAGCTGGCCACGCCCCTCTATATCCACCCGGACCAGCTTGTCGGCGGCCACTACAGCTTCCCAGAGTACGCCGCCCAAAACAACTTCCCCCACCCCTGGGAAGGGGGCTGGTGGACCCTCAGGGAGATCGTGGAGCAACAGAAGATCTGCTCCTGGGCCACCCTCGACATCGCCGCGCGCTACAAAGAAATGGTCCTCCGGAACGCCTACATGAAAGCGAAGAGGCAGATCGAGAGAGGAGCCGCCTCCAGCCCGAAGGCCTACGTCGTGCCCACGTCTCAGCACGACCCCCTCACAGCGGGCAGGCTGATCGAGAAGCTCCTTTTCCAGGGCATCGAGATCCACATCGCCATGGGTGACTTCACCGCGGACGGCGTCGCTTACCCCAAGGGCTCGTACGTCATCAAGCTCGACCAGCCCAAGTACGGGCTAGTCAAGTCGCTGCTAGGGAAGACCTTCTACCCGGACAACGCCTGGACTCGAGACCAAGACGGCACCCCGAGGAGGCCGAAGGACAAGTGTACCGACACCATGCACGAGTTCATGGGGGTCAGGGTTGACCCAGTGGAGTGCACGGTGGAGGCCGAGCTGACCAAGATACTGGAGCCCGTCTTGCCCGAGGGCGGTGTGTCCGGCGATTCGGAGGTTGGATATGCCTTGGACTCCAGCCTCAACGACGGCTTCGCAGCCGTGAACAGGCTGTTCTCCCTGGGAGCCAACGTCTGGCGCTCCATGAGCCCATTAGATTGTGGCGACGAACAACTCCCCCCGGGATCGTTCATCATCAAAGGCGTCGAGAAGGAGCAACTCGAACGGGTCGCCGAGGAAATGCACATCCATTTCCTCCCCCTGACAAAGGAGCTAGGCTCCACAATGAAGGTCAGCGCGCCAAGGATCGGCATGTATCAGAGGTACTACGGTGGCAACGCTGACGAGGGTTGGACGAGGCTAGTGCTGGAGCAGTTCGGCTTCCCTTACGAGACCCTGAAAGACGAGGACATCAAGAAGGGAGGGTTGAGCGAGAACCTCGACGTGATCATCCTTCCCGACGACCCCGAGGCCATGATCACGGGAGAGGGCCTGGAGGAGTATATGAGGTCCAGAGGCCGCACCCTCCCCAACTTCCCGCCGGAGTACAGGAGCGGGCTGGGGAAGGAGGGGGTCGAAGCCCTGAAGGAGTTCGTGGGGGAGGGCGGCAGGCTCGTCTGCCTCAACGCGTCCAGCGAGTTCGCCGTAAACGCCTTCGGCCTAAAGGTGAGAAACGTGCTCAAAGGCCTCAAGCCGAAGGAGTTCTTCTGCCCCGGCTCCACCATCCATGCGAACATGGACCCCTGTCACCCGATGGGTTTTGGCATGCCCCGTGAGGGCCTCGTCTTCCTCTGGGACAGCCTCGCCTTCGAGATCCTGCCCTCAGGAGAGAACGACAGGTATGAGGTGGTGGTCAGCTATCGTGAGAAGGACCTACTGCAAAGCGGTTGGCTGATAGGAGAAGAGAAGCTCAGCATGAGACCCGCCATGGTGGTCGCCCGTGAGGGGAAGGGCGAAATCGTGTTGTTTGGCTTCAGACCCCAACATCGGGCTCAAACTCACGGCACCTATAAGCTGTTTTTCAACGCCCTGCTCTCATGATCCCCTTTTTCTTTATGGTATCTATTCTCGCAGTTGATTATTCTTAAATAGTCACCGTTGTCCCTAGTCTAGATCTCTCAGAAGGCTGATACGCGGTGAGCGGAAAAGCGAAGAAGGCCACGTCCATCCTCAGCTACGGCCTCATAGTTATGACGGTCACCCACACCCTGACCCACGTATTCGGGGGAATCCACCCAGCAATATTCTCGATACTCAGGGAAGAGTTCAGCCTCTCCCTCAGGCAGCTGGGGATCATCGCCGCGATACCACCGTTGCTGCAGGCCCTCATCTCCATCCCGACGGGGCTCCTCTCCGACAGGATCGGATCCAAGAAGATGGTGATGCTGAGCCTCGTCGTCGCCATTCTGGGAGCCGTACTGGCGAGCCAGACGACGAGTCCCCTGATGTTCATCGTAGCCATCAGCCTAGTCTACCTCAACACCACCATCTACCACCCGGCCTCTTACAGCTTCACGTCTAGGCTGTTCACAGACGAGAACAGGCCCAAGGCCCTAGGGCTCCACGGCGCCGGCGGGACCCTTGGCCACGCCATTGGGCCCCTATCCGTGAGCATCCTCATCGGCCTCCTCGCCTTCGAATGGCGGCAGGTCTACCTGCTCCTTGCGGCGCCACTACTAATCGGCATAATCATGGTCTTCTTCCTCAATGAGGAGGCACCAGTGAAAGGAGGGGAAGAGGATCCGGCCGTGGAGGCTGCAACCGACGTCAGGTCCATCCTCTCGTTCAGCATGGTTATGTTCCTCGCCTACTCGGCCCTCAGGATGATGGGGGGCTCGATGATCTCCACCTTTATCGTCCTCTATCTCCAGGACGTGAAACACATGGACCTCGCCGCCGCCAGCTTCATCGCCAGCGGTACTATGCTCTTAGGCTTCTTAGCGGCCCCCATAGGCGGGTTCATGGCCGCAAGGTTCGGGGAGAAAAAGTGGATCCTCGCCTCCTTCTCCCTGGGGAGCCTCCTCCTCGCCGCCTCCATCTTCAGCCGTAACGCGACGATCTTCGCGATCTTCTACATAGGCTACGGCTTCTGCAACACCCTGGGGATGGCCGCCCGCTCTTCCATCATGGCCCGGCTCTCCCCCAGCGGGCAGAGGGGCCTCGGGTATGCCCTCTTCTTCCTGCCCGGCAGCATCATGGGGGCGGTGGCGCCGGTGGTAGCCGGCTTCGTCGCGGAGAACTATGGGTTCACCACCATCTTCTACATCTCCCTGGGGATCTACGTCGTAGCCTTGGGGATTCTGAAGTTCATGGTCAGGATAGACTGACCCAGCGAGTTTCACTCGCCTCCCTGCCATAGAAAGCTGGGTCGAGTTTATCAACCCAGGATTATCGCATTGCGTGGTGGCGATGGTCGTAAGGCTAGTCGAGCTGGGACCCTTCGGCTGCAGGATAGACCGCGGTACTGCAGATGACATCCAGGACATCCCTGAAGGCTACGAGACCAAGGGCATCAAAGTCGATCCTGATTCGGTGACGGTGTTCATCGAGCCAGCCACACTGAAAGACCCTGAACTCTGAGTAGAGTTCTGCTTCAGCATCCCTCTCTCATTACAGATCTAAGCGTGTGCAAGATTTTCCATACATTTAACAGCGCCTAATATGTTCACGCCATAGGCGAATGTTCATGTTGAAGAAGAGGCGTCTGGGCCGCATGGGCTACGAGGCCACAATCATCAACCTGGGGGGCTGCGGGGTCGGCCGAATTAGCCAGGATGAAGCGAATGAGGCTGTCGAATTGGCCCTGAAATACGGTGTGAACATGATCGACGTCGCGCCGACCTACGGGGAGGTGGAGCTTAGGCTGGCCCCTTGGGTCCAGAAGATGAGGGCCCATTTCTTCATCGCGACCCTTAGTTCAGATGAATTGGACCCAGAGTCTGACTTCTATCGTGGGTTTGAGCTTGACGGGAACACCGGATTTTAGGCGGATCTCGACCGCCTCCTTCGGGAGGATTCGTCGCCTTCTGAGGAGTTCCCGCCTCTCGCTGGTGATGGACCGTTCGATGTCTTTCAGGACGATCGTCCGTCCTTCAAGGTCTCTATCGACACGGCGACTATTCATGAGGGGTGGGATCTGGGATTCTTGGACCAGCCTCCAGTCATCCCGCCTCGGCGGCTCGCCCCTGGCACGGGACCTGACAATCGCCTCCTAGGCATCCCGGAGGCGCTCCTGCATATGGATCCTTTGTATGATCTCACCTTCGACGTTCGCCATGGTTCTGAGCAGCCTCCGTCCGGTCTCGATGTCTGGCCATATCTGTAATACCGGGAGTCGGGGGTGGACCCGGAATGCTCCTTTCTTCCCTTCATTGCCTCGATCGACATACTCCATTCTCACCTTCGCACGGGGGAAGGCGATCTCAAGGCGGTCGAGGGGGTGGACAATATCCTTGTATCTATCCCGGAGATGGGCGATCATGTGCCATTATCCGCTTGTTGAAAATTGGTAAGAACCCGGTAATAATGATTCGCGTATGAGCCTCATCTAAAGGTAGCAATAGTTCTGCAAGGCCGTTGATGCGGCGTCCCTATCGATTAGTTACTTAAAATCTCTTCCAATGAGCTGTTCCGCCTGCTCAAATAGATGATCACCACGAATGCCGCCCCTGCGGCGAGGCCGACACCGATGTAGACGATGGTCGGCCAACTGGAGCCCGTTGATTCCTCGATGAAGGTTTCCGAGATCATGATGTAGAGGTCGCTGGCTATCAGCTGCTCCCGGGAGCGGCGGCTGTCCCCTATGTAGGCCTGCCGAGAGACGTTGTAGGCCGGGACTATGCTGCTCTCGTACTCGGGGGCCCGGAGGATCATCTCGAGGGGTTCCGTGGCAGCGGCCAACGTCAGGTCGACGGGGATCCAGCCCCAGGGAGGGACGTAGACCATAGCCCATCCGTGCCACCCCACCCCGTCCTGCTTGAAGCTCAGGTGGCCTTCCCAGGACGACTTGTCGCTGTCTATGCTCTCGCTGAAGACCACCCCCACCTGGAGGAAGGCGGGTATTCCCAGGGAGCGGAGCAAGGAGATGAGGAGGATGGCTTGGTCGTCGCAGTCTCCCTGGAGGTCGTCTAAAGTCTCGTCCGGGTAGAGGGGCGTGTCGAAGTTGCAGTATGTGACGTTCGCCACGATCCAGCCGATGAGCCGGGTGACCACCCCGAGAACGGTGGTCTCCTCCGCAGCGAGCTCCCGGGCAAGGGACTCGATGTCATCGTTCCTCCTGAAGGACTCGGTCTCCTCGGTGTACTCCCCCGCCAGTCTAACGGGGATGTCATCGATGCCGCCTGCCTCCGCAGGATCGATCTCCGGGCGGGGCATGTCCTCCGAAAGTATTACGTACTCGATGGAGAATATCATGGTCTCCCCGGCGGAGATTTTCGAGGGGAGATCCACGACTGCTAACCCGTTGCCGTCCTCGTCCAGGGTTTCCTTGAGGATGCCATGGCTGGCGTTCCGGGTTGTGACCGTCTGCCACCGGTTGTCCATGAAGAGGGATAGCGTAGAATCTGCTTGGGTGATGTTATAGGCTGTTTCTCCCCGGTTCTCGAAGGTGTACGTCGACCTGAATACGAACTGATCTCTCTTTGCGCTTGCAGCATGAGGGAACGTCCCGGCTAAGAGAATTATGAAGAACAGGGCGGATATGGACTTGGATCTCAATCTCGGGACAAGGGATAGGTGGAGGGGGGATATATTTGCCTTACCCGAGGCTACTCCACGTGGACCCGGAATAGGTCTATATCCCCCTGCAGCAGCGGCAGGAACTCCCTGACCGACCGCTCCACGTCCCTGGACTGGGTTATGTACCGCCCGACGATGAGGATGTCCGCCCCCGCTTCCAGGGCGAACTGGGCCGTGTTGGGCCGGATGCCCCCTGCGACGGAGATGAGGAGCTTCCTGTCCTTGAAGGCCTCCCGGATCTTGGCGATGTACCCCCACCTGGCCTCCCCGCCCCTCTGCTCGACGTCGATGGCCCTGTGGAAGATGACACAATCTGGCAGCCTCTCCAGGGACTTGAGCTTGGCTACCGGATCTTCCACCTGCATCAGGTCGAGGAAGGAGTAGATGCCGAGCCTCCTAGCCTCGTAGACGAACTCGTCTATGGTCGCCGATGAGGCCGCCCCGGCGCAGCAGACGGCGTCGGCGGTCTCGTCGAAGGCCATGTCCACCTCGACCTTGCCGAC